>JAOAHJ010000005.1 GCA_026415295.1 Spirochaetota bacterium
AAAAATTTAAATAGTTAAAAATTAAATAATAAAAAATATGTTAAAAAAAATAAAAAAAATAGATGAATAAAAATAAAAAAATAGTTATAAAATAAAAAGAATACAATAATAAAAAATTTAAATATTCGAAAAAAATAAAAAGAAACAAATTATGATAAAAAAATAAAATTAAGTTTAAAAAAAAATGTTAAATAATGTAATAAATAAAAAAATTAAAAAAGATTATTAAAAAAAATTAAAAAAAAATAGTATTAAAACTTAAGTTTTTTAAAGAAAAACGATAATAAAAATGAGTTATCGTTTTGTCGATAATTACCACCCTCCCGGACTCCTATAAAGGAGTCCTTTATTTTTTAAAATAAATTTTTAATAATTTTGCTATAGGAAGTTATATAAAAAAAATTAAAAATATTAAATTATATATATTAAATTATTTATAAAAAATATTTAATAATTTAGATAAAAAACATAAGAATGGTTAATAAAAAAAATTAAAGTTAAAAATACTTGCAATTTCAAATATATTGAAAGTATTTTTATAGTAACAAAATATAGTTAATAATTTAAAAAAATTAATTAAATTAAGATGTTAAAATTAACAACCTCTTTTTAAAGGCTGAAATCTTGCATTTGGACTCAAATATAGATCTGATAAAATATTGTTTTTATAATATTCTAAAGCTAATCCTGCTATCATAGCACCATTATCAGTACATAAAGATAATTCAGGGAAAATAATATTAATATTATTTAATTTAGAAAGGTTATAAAGTTCTTTCCTAATTTGGGAATTTGCTGAAGCACCACCTGCTACAACAATACTTTTATATTTCGAAGAATATAAAGATAAAGCTTGATTTAATTTAAAACTGATTATTTTTGCAATAGTATATTGAAAAGAGCTTAAAATATCAAATAAATTTTCATTTATTTTTAAAATATTTTTTTTCTTTAAATATTCTTGATGAACAAAATAGTCTTTATTAAAGGTTTTTAAAAGTTCTTTTGGTTTATTTAAATCTAAATTTGGTTTATTGTCTTTGCTATAATTTTTAAATTCAAAATTAAGATTATTATTAATATTGGCTGATATATATTTTTCTCTAAAATAAATAACAGCTGTTTTTAATCCAGAAAATGAAAAATTTAACTTATGTTTCTCTTCATGAGAAGTTATTGGGAAAACATAGCTTGTGGGATTGCCATATATTGATAATTTATCAATAATAGGTCCACCTGGATAACCGAGCTCAAAATGCTTGGCTATTTTGTCAAAAGCTTCCCCCACAGAATCATCGTAAGTTTTTCCAATTATCTCGAATTCTAGAAAATTATCCATTTTTAATATTGCAGTATGGCCCCCAGAAATTAATAATGCTAAAATAGGAAAATCTATTTTTTTTGAAAAATTTACTGCATAAATATGAGCAAGTAGATGATTGACTCCAATTAGAGGTTTTTTTAATCTAAAAGCAAGACCTTTAGCAAAATTGACACCAACAACTAAAGAACCTATTAAACCAGGAAAAGCAGATACAGAAATCAGATCTATATCTTTTTCTTCTATTTTAGCTTCGTTTAATGCAATTTTATAAGTTTTATCAATGTTATTAAGATGTTCTCTTGATGCAATTTCAGGAACAACTCCACTGAATAAATTGTGTGATTGGTATTGCGAAAAAGTTATATTTGAAAGAATAATTTTTCCATCTTTTACAAATGAAATTGAAGTATCATCACAACTTGTTTCTATCCCACATATTATCATAAAAAAAATATACAGAAAAAAATAAAAAAATAAAGCTACCCTTATATTTTATATAGGGTAGCTTTAATCAATTTTATAATAATAATAAAATAATGATTTAAAAACACTTAATTTTCTTTAATAATAACTTAAGTTTAATTAATATTTTAATTTTACATTTTTATTTATATTTTTAAATTTATATTTTTACCTAAATCTTTGTCAAATTCATTAATAGGTGGTTCATTAGCTAAAGATTGTTTTGCTATTTCATTTTGAACTCTAACGGTGTCTAACATTTTTTTGAGAAAAAAAACGGTTGAATTTAGTATAGTAGCTGGTTTATATTCTATATTATTTATTATATTTGTTGTCATAAGATTACCTCCTTGTAAATATTCCTCTCCTTTTCCTCCTCCCAAATTATTATTTTATTTTCAATTTAATTATCGACATATTCAAAAAATTATAATTAAAAAAATAAAAAAATTATAAATATATTTCTAATTTCTTGACAATGAAAAATATATATGATTATTTTATTTAAATATATTTTTTGGAGTTTGATATGATTTTTGAAAAAATACTTGATAAGACTTCTTCTATATTAAAAGGACATTTTTTGCTTACTTCTGGAAATCACTCTGAATACTACATTGAGAAAATTAGGCTTGTTAAAAATCCTATTTATTTAAACCAGATTGCGAAAATAATATCGAAAAGTTTGAAAAAAAGAATAAAAGAATTTGATACTATTGTTTCTCCTGCTTATGGTGCAATAGCTCTTGGATTTATGGTTGCTTTATATTTAAAAAAAGATTTTGTTTTTGCACAAAGAAAAGATGATATAATGACAATAAGGAGCGGATTTGGTAATTTATCAGGTAAAAAAGTTTATATTATAGAGGATATTATTACAACTGGCGGTTCAGTAAAAGAGGTGAAAGATTGTGTTGAAAAATTAGGGGGAACTGTTGTTGGAATTTATTGTATTGTTGATAGATCTGATGATGTAATAATTGATAATATTAGGCCAGAAGCTATTAAAAAAATCAAAATAGAAATTTATAAACCAGAAGATTGCCCTCTCTGTAAAAAAGGTATACCTTTAATAAAACCAGGTGCTTCTGATAAAAAAATATAATTTTTTTTATGATTTATTTTGCTAAAAATTAGTTTAAATTAATTAAAATAATAAATTTTAAAAGAGTAAAAAAATTTAATATAAAAAATAATTACTTTAATTAAGCAAATAGCATAAAACAATTATATAATAAAAATAGGGGAAATTATATAATAGAATATTTTATAAAGAAACATTAAATGATGAATTTTCATTATTTTTATTTAAATCTTTATTTAATTCCGGTTTATTAGCAATTGTTTCCCATGCTTCTTTAAGTTGGGATAATATTTTTACTACATTTTTTAAAATTTTTGGATCTTTTTTTATGTTTCCTTCTATACATTGCTTGATACTATAATCATAGAGTCTATATAAATTTGTTGCAATTTCTTTTCCTTTATCAAAATCTAAAGAAAGCATTAGTTCAGAAATAATTTCTTGAGCTTTTATAATATTATTATTAACGACATCGTACTTTTTTTCACCTTTTTCTAGAATGCTAATAGCATGTTCAAGAGAAGATATTGCTTTTTCGTAAAGCATAACTATAAGTTGGATTGGTGATGCTGTTTTTATTTTCATTTCAAGATAATTTTTTATGTTTCTATTTTCTGGCAATGAAATCCTCCTCTTCTGAAAATATGAAAGTTAGAAAATAGAGTAAAATAATTTTAATAATATTATCGGTGAAAAAAATGAAATTAATTATATATAATTTTATATCTAATATTAATTAACTTATTTATTCTTCGTTCAATTCCTCATATATTTTTTTAAGTATAAACTCAGTAGTATTTATTCTTTCTGCTATTAATTTTTTAGTAGAATCAAGAATAATATTGTTTTTAGCATTGTTATAATAATTTAAATATTCTTCATAAATTGTTTGAATTTTTTGTGCTTTATGCCAGAAAAAGGATCCTACAGAAAATCTTGCAAATCCAATAGCTCCAAGAGAGTCTATAATAATAGCATCATGAATCATTTTACCTTCTATAGATGATGGTCTATCTTCAGGGTCAGTGTTTAAAATAATATCTTTAATAATTAATATCTTTTCAACAGGATATCCAACTTCTGATAGGATTGCTTCAGCTCTTAATGCAGAATCTTGTTTAGAACTTTGCCCCAATATTATTTTATATAAAAAACTAGCGGCATGCAAAATCATATCATCATAAAAATCAGCTAATTTTTTTGCGTAAAAATAAACTCTAGAACAGTGATCATAACCATATGTTAATCTTCCAGATGTTAAATCTTTACAATATTGTTCAATTACTGATCTCATTAATTCTCCTTAAAATAATTTATGTGTCATTAAAAAATAAAATTTTAGATAAATTAAGAAATATAATAAAAGAAAATATTTTTTAATTTACTTTTGTTTTATAGCTTTTACAGGACAAACGGGCACACATTTAGCACATGAATTACATTTAGATTCAATTATTTTATATATTGGATCACCTTCTTCTATAGCATTTTCAGGACAAACAACAACACATGCATTACATCTCAAACATTCTTTGTCTATATAGTACATTTTCTCCCTCTCTAAGAATTCATAAAAATAGTAATTAATAAGCTTTTTATATAAATTAATATAAATTATAATTTTTACAACTAAATTTTAATATATGCATAATAAATTTTAAAATTCAGAGTAATTTAATATTTTTTCCTCACCATAAAAAGCCCTGTAAGCACCAAATGCAAGAGCTTCTAATTCATATTCTCCTGCAACTATTTCAATCCTATATTTATCTTTTAACCAATTTCTAATTTCATTAATTATATATTCAGAATGTGCAAGTCCTCCTGTAATAATTATAGCATCTGGAGCCATATCAACTGCAGGTAAAACACTACAGATGTTTTTTACTATTCTGTAAATCATTGCTTTTATAACAATATATATTTGTGGATCTTTTTCAATATTATCTATTAAGTATTTAACATCATCAGTATTAAAATATAATAGTAGCCCACCATTTTTATTAAAAAGATCATCAACTTTTTCTAGTGGGTAATTTGATTTCTTTAACCATTTTATGAATTGTTTTATTGGAAGATCTCCACAAGATGTAGGTGAAAATGGACCAGTTTGTCTTGATTCAGAAACATCTACTATTATTCCTTTTTTGATTGCATTAATAGATATTCCGCCCCCTAAGTGTGCAACTATAAAAGAGCATTCAAAAAAAGGTTTTGCTAATTTTTCTGCTATTTTTCTTCCACAAGCTCTTGAATTTAGTGTATGAGTTAAAGCTTGAAGTTTTATTTCTGGATGACCTGTTATTTTAGCAAAATCCCACATTTCATCAGTTGATATAGGATCAACAATAATAGCTTTTTTATTAATCTCTTTAGAGAAATCGTAAGCTATAAGAGCTCCTACTAATGATGCGTGGGCAGTTTGATAGTTTCCATTTTTTATATCATTTACCATATCTTCATTTATTTCATATATCCCTGCTTTTAATGGTTTTAATGGACCTCCTCTGCTTGAGATAATATCAATATCAGAAAGTTTATAACCTTTTGTTTCTATACTTTTCAAGATTGCACTTTTTCTAATTGGTACTTCTTCAGAGAAATTTTTACATAATTTTAACTCTTCAGGATCATGTTTAACATTTTCTTGAAAAAGTAAATTTTTATCATTGTAGATAGCTATTTTGGTTGAAGTTGAACCAGGATTTATTATTAAACTTTTCATTGAATCCCCCTAGAATTATACCTAATTTTGATATAACTATAAAATAAAAAAAATTAAATTCAATATATATAGAATTTTAAATTTTACAAAAATTATTTGAAAAAATAAAAATTTATTGAATATATATTATATGTTTTAATATAAAAAAAATTATAATGTATAAATAAAAAAATTTGATTATAACATGAAAATTAAAATTAAAATTATATTTTTATTTACTTTAATTTTCATATTCTTAAATATTAATCTCTTTTCTTATGAAAACAAAAATTTTAAAAGTATTTATTTCCTTTACAATGATTATTTGATGTTATTGTTTACTGAACCATATAAATATCCTTTTGGTGAGTCACTTTCAGAAATTGTTATTAATCAGTTAATTTCTAGAGCTAAAAAGAGCATAAGAATTATGATATTTGATATCGATAGTTCTAAAATAATAAAAAATCTTTTAAATAAAAAAAGTGAAAATATTGAGATAAAAATGGTAATTGATGAAAAAAACACACCTGAAACAATTAAAGATATTCTTATTCAAAAAAATTTTATAATTCCATATAAAAATTCTAAATACATGCATCATAAAATTATTATAATAGATGATGTTTATCTTATAACAGGATCAGCTAATTTTACAATTAATTGTCTATATTTTAATAATAATGACTTAATTATTTTTTCCAAAGAAAAACTTACTTTTTTGAAACAATATATTGAAAAAGTAAAAAAAGATAGAAATTATAAAATTAATTATGATAGGAATTTAAATGAAAACAATTTAAAATTAGAGATTAAAAAAATTATTGATTATTTTATTTGGTATTTTGATTTATTTCAGAATATTGAAACTCTTAAAAATAATTTATTTCAATATGAGAAAGAATTCTCAATAAATAGAAAAAAATTAAGAATATTTTTTACTAAATTTATATATAAAGATAAAAATAACAATTTTTATGAAGTCAATGATGTTATTAAAGAATATTTGCAAAATGTGTCAAATAGGATTGGATTTATTTATTCTACTTTTACAAATTTTGATATTGCTAATTTAATAATTGAAAGAGTAAAAAATCAAAAGATTTTGTTTTTTGGTATTATTGAGTCTTTGAATAGTGGGTCAAAATATTCCACATATAGCCTATTTGAAGAACAAAATATGAATATTTTCAAAGATAAAAATGAAGGAATTATGCATCATAAATTTATTGTTTTAGATAATAATTTATTAACAGGTTCTTATGCTATTGCTGACAGAACTAATAAAATATCATCTAAAAAATATAATGATGATTTGATGTTTGTTTTTCAAGATTCAATATTAGCGGATATCTACTTTAATTATATAAAATATTTGTTAGATAATTATTTTTAAATAATTAAAGTTGTTAATAAAAAATTAAATAAAAAAGTTAAGTATAAAAATATGGAAAGATAAAAAAATTTTATTTTATTAATTGATTATTTAAATAATTGAATCAAATTAAATAATAATATTAAATTAATTATGTAAGGAGAATTATCTGGAAAAAGAAAAATATAATTTTAATAGTTTTACTAAAATAGATTTTATTAATTATTGTGAAGAAAAGAAAAGTTTAATTCATAAACTTATAAAAATCCTCAATCTACTAGATGATAAGACCGAACCCGAAAAAATAAAAGAATATAACTTACTTTTGAATAATCTGTTTAATGAATTAAAAAGTTTAGATAATTTAATAATAAAAAATAGTGGAGAAGAAGTTTTTGATAAAGTTAATAAAGATATTATAAATGATATAAGTGAGCTTGTTAATTTAATAAAACAGAAAGAGTTTCTATTTGAATCTTATCTTTCTGATTTAAAAAATAAAATGAATTCATTGAAAAAAAGTATTAATTTAAACGATATAAAACCTCACTTTTATGATGAAAAAATATAAAAATTAACTTGCCTTTTTGCTCCTTATTTTTTTATATTTATATTGAAACATTAAAAATAAGAAATTTTTAAATATAATAAAAATTTAAAACTTAAAAGAGGTGTTAAATGTTTTCTAAAGAGGAATTAAAAAAAGAAAAAATAGAAAATGTTTTATCTGAAGATAATTCTAATGTTCAAATTGATGATATCAAAGAAGAACTTTTGGATGATAATAATAAAAAAGCTAGAAAAGAAAAAAAAGAAAAAGATAATAAAAATGAAAAGGAGATAAGAGATGAACTCAAAAGTTCCATTAATGATTCTGGTATTGAAGAGATTGTATTATTGAAACAATCTTTAGAGGAAAAAGATGAGATAATTGAAAATTTGAAGAATGAAATTGATAATTATAAAGATTCTTTAATGAGAATGAAAGCAGATTTTGATAATTTTAGAAAAAGATTGAATAAAGAAAAAGATGATTTTATAAAATATTATATAATTAAGATCATTGAAGATTTTTTACCAATAATTGATAATTTTCAGAGGGCTATTAATTCTTTTAATGGTGAAAAAGATGATCCTTTTTTTCAAGGTATTCTTATGATAGAGAAATCTATTGAAGAACTTTTGAGCAAAAAATATAACTGTGTAAGTTTTGGTGACCCAGGAGATCTATTTGATCCAACTTTACATGAAGCTATATCAATAATTGAAGATGAAAATGTTAATGGATTTTTGATAAAGGAAGTTTACCAAAAAGGTTATAAAATGGAAGATAAAATTATTAGAACAGCTAAAGTTTTAGTTGTCAAAGAGAAGAAAAAAGAACAAAAGAAAAGCTAGTTTAAAAGTTCAATTTATGCAAAAAAGACTAGAAATAAAAATGTAAGTATTATAAGGATAAAAAATAAATAAATAATAGTTTATAATACAAGAAGAATAAATTAAAATTAATTAAAAATAAAATTAAAAGTATAAATAAGTAATAAAAAAAATATTAAGGAGTATATATGGCTGGAAAAATTATAGGGATTGATTTAGGTACAACAAACTCTTGTGTAGCTGTAATGGAAGGTGGAGAGCCAGTAGTTATTATTAATGAACAAGGTATGAGAACTACTCCTTCTGTAGTTGGTTTTATGGACAATGGAGAAATTCTTGTTGGACAACCTGCAAAAAATCAAATGATAACAAATCCAGAAAACACTGTTTACTCAATTAAGAGGTTTATGGGTAGAAAATTTGGGGAAGTTACATCAGAAATTAAAACTGTTCCATATAAAGTAACAGAAGGTCCAAATGGGGATGTAAGAGTAAGTATTAAAGGAAAGCTTTATTCTCCACCAGAAATTTCAGCACAAATATTAATGAAGATGAAAAAAATAGCTGAGGCTTATTTAGGAGAAACAGTTGATAGAGCAGTTATTACTGTTCCAGCATATTTTAATGACTCTCAGAGACAAGCTACAAAAGATGCTGGTAAAATTGCAGGGTTAAATGTAGAAAGAATTATTAATGAACCAACAGCAGCAGCTTTAGCATATGGTCTAGATAAGAAAAACAATGAAGTAATAGCAGTTTATGACCTCGGTGGTGGTACTTTTGATATTTCTATTCTTGAAATAGGTGATGGTGTTTTTGAAGTTAAAGCAACAAATGGAGATACACATCTTGGAGGTGATGATTTTGACCAAAGAATAATGGATTGGTTGATTGATGAATTCAAAAAAGAAACAGGAATTGATCTTTCTAAAGATAAAATGGCTTTGCAGAGATTAAAAGAAGCTGCTGAAAAAGCTAAAAAAGAATTATCATCAACAATGGAAACAGATATTAATTTGCCATATATTACTGCAGATCAAAGTGGTCCAAAACATTTAAATAAAAAACTTACAAGAGCTAAATTTGAATCTTTAGTTGATGATTTAATTGAAAGAACAAGAATTCCTTGTGAAAATGCTTTAAGGGATGCTGGATTAACAGCAAGTCAAATAGATGAAGTAATACTTGTTGGAGGTTCCACAAGAATTCCTAAAGTACAAGATATGGTTAGAAAGATATTTGGTAAAGAACCACATAAAGGAATAAATCCAGATGAAGTTGTAGCTATTGGAGCTGCTATACAGGGTGGAGTATTAGCAGGAGAAGTTAAAGATATTTTATTGCTAGATGTAACACCTCTTTCTCTTGGAATAGAAACTTTAGGTGGTGTTTTTACAAAATTAATAGAGAGAAATACTACTATTCCAACAAAAAAATCTCAGATTTTTTCAACAGCTGAAGATAACCAAACTGCTGTTTCTATAAGGGTTTTCCAGGGTGAAAGACCAATGGCAAGAGATAATAAATTCTTAGGGCAATTTGATCTTATAGGTATACCTCCTGCTCCAAGAGGAGTTCCTCAGATAGAAGTTACATTTGACATAGATGCTAATGGTATACTACATGTATCTGCAAAAGATTTAGCAACTGGTAAAGAACAAAAGATCAGAATTGAGGCTAAATCTGGATTGACAGAACAAGAAATAGAAAGAATGGTAAAAGAAGCAGAAAGATTTAGAGAAGAAGATAAGAAAAAACAACAAATTGTTGAAGCTAGAAATGAAGCTGATTCAATGATCTATTCCATTCAAAAAATGTTAAGAGAAAATGCAGATAAAGTAAATCCAGATGAAAAAGCTAAAATTGAAAATGCTATAAATTATTTAAGAGATGTGATGAATAAGGATGATGTAAATGCAATTAGGAATGGAATAGAAAAATTAAAAGAAGCAAGCTATAGTTTTTCGGAAAGAATTTATAAAGAAGCAGCTTCCAGAGCTTCATCAAGTCAGAACCAATACTATTCTAGTTCTAGTAGTAATAGTAATAAAAATGAATCAAATAAGAAAGAAGATGTTGTTGATGCTGATTATGAAGTAGTTGATGATGAAAAAAATAAATAGTGTTAAAACAAAAATTTCTAACCTTAAAAAAATAGTAATAATAAATAATTTTAGTCTTATTTAATTAATTTTTAATAATTTAAAAAGTAAAGGTTTAAGGGAGTATAACCTTAAACCTTTATTTTCTTATTATATTTTTATTAAAATTCTTTTTAATCTTTATTTAAGAGGAAATTTTTTTATGTTTTTAATATATAAAAAAATAGATCGAAATTTTTAATTCTTAAGGGAAATATATGGCAGGAAGTAAAGATTATTATGAAATATTAGGTGTCCCAAGAAATGCTACTAAAGAAGAAATAAAAAAAGCATATAAAAAACTTGCAATGCAATACCATCCAGATAGGAATCCAGGCAATAAAGAAGCTGAGGAAAAGTTTAAAGAAATTACACAAGCTTATGAGGTACTATCAAATGATGAAAAAAGACAAATTTATGATAGATATGGAGTTGAAGGTTTAAGTTCCGCAGGATTTAACCCTTTTAGTCAAGGAGGATTTAGTTCTGATGCTTTTGAGGATATTTTTTCAGATTTTTCAGATATATTTGATTCATTTTTTGGAGGTTCTTCAAGTAGAGGAAGAAGAAAGAGACAGGTAAAGGGAGAAGATATTTTTTATAAATATGAAATTGATCTTGAAGATGTAGTAAATGGTAAAGATGTAGAAATTGAGATTTATAAAAATGATGTTTGCCCAGAATGTAATGGGTCTGGTGTTGAAAGAGGATATTCTATGTCAACATGTCCTCAGTGTAATGGTAGTGGAGAATTTATTACAAGACAAGGATTTTTTAGTATTTCAACTACATGTGCAAGGTGTAAAGGAACAGGTAAAATTAATACTCATCCGTGCCAAAGATGCCGTGGGAATGGTGTTATTAAGAAACCTAAAAAAGTTAAAGTAAAAATACCTGCAGGAATAGATAATGAGACTAAGTTAAAAATATCTGGAGAAGGAGAATATCCAGTAGGAGGTGGAATTCCTGGGGACTTATATATCGTTATTTTTATTAGAAAAAATAAAAGATTTACAAGAAAAGGGGCTGATTTGATTTGTAAACTCTTTATATCTTATACTCAAGCGATATTTGGAGATGAAATAATGCTTGAAACTATAGATAAAAAGCATATTAGATTAAAGATTCCTCCCTTTACAACAGATGGTACAACTTTAAGAGTAAAAGGTGAAGGGATTTATGATATTCACGAAGGAAGAAGAGGTGATCTTTTTGTTAAGGTGATGATTAAAGTTCCTAAAGCTTTATCTAGTGAAGAAAGAAGAATACTTGAAATGTATAAAAGTATAGAGAAGAAACAGGAATATTATATTCCAGAAGCATATGAAGATTAGGAGATAAAGTTTATGAGATTATCAAAAAGAAATTATGATGAATTAAGAAAGATTGAGATTGTTCCTGATTATATTAAGAATTCTTTTGGATCTTGCCTTGTATCTTATGGAGATACTAAAGTCATTGTAACAGCAATGTTTGAAAATAATGTTCCAGATTTTGCTAAAAATAAAAATATGGGTTGGTTAACCTGTAGTTATGCTATGATTCCTGGTTCGACTTTGATTAGGAAAGCAAGAGAATATAACAAAATTGATTCAAGATCAATTGAAATTCAAAGATTTATAGGGAGAGCTCTAAGAGGAGTAGTTGATTTAACTAAATTTCCAGGTTATACATTGTTTATAGATGCAGATGTTATAAATGCTGATGGTGGTACAAGATGTGCTTCTATAACTGGTGGTTTTATTGCTTCATTTATCGCATTAAAAAAAGCATTAAAGAATAACTTGGTAAATGAATTCCCAATAAAAGCTTATGTAGCAGCTGTTTCTGTTGGAATTGTTAATAATGAAATTCTTGTTGATTTAGATTTCAATGAAGATTCAAGTGCAATGTGTGATATTAATGTTGTTGCAAATGATAAAAAAGAAATTATTGATATTGAAGCTTCAGGTGAAGGATATTCTTTTAGCAGAGATAAATTTGATAAAATGCTTGATTTGGCATTAAATTCTTTAGATGATATTTTTTCAATTCAAAGAATGGTTCTTCAAAATTATTAATAAAAAAATAATGTAATTTTTTTGATTATTAATTAATTCATAAAAGTTAATATTTCTTTCTTAATTTTTTAATATTAATTATTTAGTTTAAAATATTTGTAAACTTTTTATCTATTTTTTTTAACATTAACTTTTTTGCAGTATTTTATAATAGGGCATATAGAACACTTTGGGGATATTGGAGTACAAATAATTTTGCCAAATGTAACAAGCAATCTATTGTATACTTCGTAATATTTTAACGGTAAAATTTTTCTTAATTTCATTTCTGTTTCTGTTGGATTTTTAGTCTTTATTATTCCGAGCCTGTTAGATATTCTATGTACATGTGTATCAACACATAAACCATCTTTACCAAAAGCTAAAGCTAAAACAAGGTTTGCAGTTTTTCTTCCTACACCTGGTAAAGATAAAAGGTCTTCAAGATTATTTGGTACATTTCCTTTATAATTATTTATAATTATTTCACTTAAACTAATTAAATTTTTAGCTTTAACTTTATAGAATCCTACCGGATAAATTAATTTTTCCAATTCCTCAGGATTTTTTTTATAATTCAAAATATCATTGAAAGTTTTAATAGTATTAAAAAGTTTTTCTGAGACTTTGAGAGTTGTTTCATCTTTTGTTCTTGCTGATAGAATTGTAGAAATTAATATGTGAAATGGAGTGTTTAATTTTTCTTTAATTGTACTAACAGAAGGCATTTCATATTTATTTAATTTTTTTTCTAATATTGGGATGATAGTATCAAAAAAGGACTCAAATTTTTTTTGAATTCTATTCTCTTTTATATTGTATTTAATATTTTTCATTATTTCCCCTGATCAAAGTTTTAATATTATTAGTTTAATATTTTTTAATTTAAAATAATATAAAATAAAATTAAATAATTTTCTTGATTTTTATTAAAAATTTTTTTATATTTAGGTTGACAATATAAACCAATAAAAAAGTTGATAATAAAATAAAAATAATTTTTGGGGAGGAATATGAAAACATTTGTTATTGTTGGAGGTGTAGCTGGTGGAGCTACGGCTGCTGCGAGATTAAGAAGACTTGATGAGACTATAAATATTATAATAATAGAAAGAGAAAATTATATATCTTATGCTAATTGTGGACTTCCTTACTATATAGGGGAAACTATAAAAGAATGGGATAATTTGTTTGTACAAAATAAAGAGTCATTTGGAAAAAGGTTTAATATTGATGTTAAAATTAATCATGAAGCAATGTTTATTGATAGGGAAAATAAAATTATTAAAGTAAAAGATTTAAAAAATAATAAGATATTTGATTTGAGATATGATAAACTTTTACTTTCGCCTGGTGCAGAACCATTAAAACCAAATATTCCTGGTATTGAAAATAAAAATATTTTTACTTTAAGAAATCCTTTAGATACATTATCAATAAAAAACTTTATTAAAAGTAAAAATGTTAAAAAGGCTCTGATTGTTGGAGCTGGTTTTATAGGTTTAGAAGTTGCAGAAAATTTGTACAATTTAGGCATTAAAGTATCAATTGTAGAACTTTCTCCACAAGTAATGCCAGCAATAGATTTTGATGTAGCAATAGAATTACATCAACATTTAAAAAGTAAAGGAGTAGAATTTTATTTAAATGATCAAGTGATTGGTTTTGAATCTAAAGAATCAATTATAGGAGCTAAATTATTAAGTGGTAGAAAAATATATTCCGATATGGTAGTTTTATCAATAGGTGTTAAACCAGAAAATAAACTTGCAAAAGATGCATCTTTAGCTTTAGGAAAAAAAGGAGGAATTCTTGTTAATGAATTTTTACAAACATCGGATCCTGACATTTATGCTGTTGGGGATGTTATTGAAGGTTACAATTATTTGCTAGAAAAGAATACAGTTATACCATTAGCTGGGCCTGCAAATAAACAAGCAAGAATAGCTGCAGAAAATATGCTTTATGGCAATAATAGAAAATATAAAGGTTCAATAGGAGTTTCTATAGCAAAAGTATTTGATTTAACAGTTGCTACTGCAGGATTGACAGAAAAAATATGTAAAACAGAAAATATATCTTATGAAAAAGTCTTAATTCATTCTTCTTCTCATGCAGGCTATTATCCAGGAGCTTTACCTTTAACACTAAAATTAATATTTAAGAAAGAAAATGGAAAAATATTAGGTGCCCAGCTTGTTGGTTACGATGGAGTTGATAAAAGAATAGATGTAATTTCTGCGATGATTCAAAAAGAAGGAACTATATTTGATCTTGTTGAATTTGAACATGCTTATGCACCTCCTTATTCTTCAGCAAAAGATCCGATAAATATTGCTGGTTATATTGCTGAAAATATTTTTAATAATAATTTAAAAATGATATATATAGAAGATTTTATAAAGCTTGATAGGAAAGAAATTTTTTTAATTGATGTTAGAACAAAAGAAGAATTTGACATAGGAACTATCGAGGGGGCTATTAATATTCCTGTGGATGATTTAAGAAATTGTTTAAATCAAGTTCCCAAGGACAAAAAAATTATACTTTTTTGTGGGGTTGGATTAAGAGGTTATATTGCATACAGGATACTAATCAAGCATGGTTATAGTGAGGTTTTTAATCTTATGGGTGGTTATAAAACTTATCAATATTTTATTCAAAAACAATCAAATGAAGATATCTTTGAAAATGATTTTATAGGTATTGATGATAATATATATCAATTGGATAAAAGTAAATTTTTAAAAGATTTAAAAAATTATCCTATTTATGATGAAAAAAATGAAAGTTTTAATATAAATAAAGATGAATTTAATGTTATTGCTGAGATTGATGCTTGTGGGTTAAATTGTCCTGGACCCATTCTAAAATTAAAAAAGGAATTTAGTAAAATTGAGAATAATGGAGTTGTTTTAATAAAAGCTACCGATCCAGGTTTTAAAAAAGATATTTTTGCTTGGGCAAAACTTTCTGGAAATACTATTTTAGATATTAAGGAAAATAAAGGTGTAATTTATGCAAAAATAATGAAAGGTAATTATAAATCTATTAAAAAAGATAAAGAGAGCAATATAGATTATTCAAATGTTGACAATTCTAATGATTTTAAAAAAATTGAAAATAAAAATAAAGTTATAGAAGAAAATATAGTTATTAAAAATGATTCTGCAACAATTATTGTATTTTCAAATGATATGGATAAAGTACTTGCTTCCTTTGTTTTAGCTTTAGGTGCTATTTCAGCAGGTAAAAAAGTTACAATGTTTTTTACTTTCTGGGGGCTTACAGTAATTAGGAAAAAAAATAAAATAAAAACTAAAAAAGATTTTATGTCAAAAATGTTTGCAAAAAAGCTTCCTTCTAATTTAAATAAGTTGAAGCTTTCTAAAATGAATTTATTTGGATTAGGTCCTTTGTTTATGAAAATAAGAATGAAGCAGAAAAATGTTGATTTTATAGATAATATGATGAAAGAAGCTTTGGAAAATGGAGTAAATATTGTTGCTTGCCAGATGTCAATGGATGTTATGGGAATTAGCAAAGAAGAGTTGCTAGATGATGTTGAAATAGGAGGTGTAGCAACTTATATGGAGAAAGCATCAGAAAGCAATATAAATTTATTTATTTAAATTTTACTTTTATCTTTTTTTGATTTTATTATTATTTATCGAGCTAAATAAAAAGAGGGGGGGTTAAACTATTTGAAATTTTAACCCCCCTTTAATAATTTGAATTTTGAAGATAGTTATATATTATTTATAATTTTTTATAAATAATCTTATTAAATCTTTGGAAATATAAAATTTTTCACTGTTCCAAACATTTATAAGTTTAACAGTTATAACTTTATCATTGAAAATAGCATAATTTTTATTAGCTGGTATTTTTAATGTATTTTTTCCATCAGAAACAATAGCAACTGGATTTTCTGAATCAGTTTTATCTACTGAATAATTTAATTTATTCTCTGTAAAAACTTTTTCTGCATCTTGAAAATGTTCAATTGTTAAATTTACAAGATTCACATTGAATATTTTTGCCATATAGTTCCCTATATCTTTGTTTTGAACTACCCCAGTAAGTCTAATATTTGTAGGATGATAAATTGCTAAAAATACATCTTCACCGACATGACCATTTGTAGTCCAACCAATAAAAGCTCTATTACTTATCATAGGTCCAATTATATAGTTAAATCTTCCACCTTTTTTGGGGTCTTCTTTTTTATCTTTTAAATATTTAATAATTGTTTCTATTTCTGATTGTGTAAGATCTTTTATTCCATAATTATTAGCAATGATTTCTCTTATTTGTTGTTCTGTCATATCTGCATTTAAAATTTTTTCAAGACCTTCCCCTGTTAATTTTGCATTTTTTATAATATTTAAAAAATCTTCAACTGTTTTCTTATCATAATTACCGCTTGTGTCTTTGTTACCTATAGAAAAACCACCAGTTGAATGATCAGAAACAACTATAACTACAGTATCTTTGTTTTTCTTTGCATATTCTATTGCAACTTTTACTGCTTCATTGAAAGCTAAAACATCCGAAATAACTCCAATTGGATCATTAGCATGATTTGCCCAGTCAATTTTACTACCTTCTACCATTAAGAAAAATCCATTTTTATTTTTTGATAAAATTTCAATTGCTTTTTTTGTCATTTCTGCTAAAGATGGTTCAACTTCTGCATTTCTATCAAAATCATATGCTAAAGCGTCATCTGCAAAAAGCCCCAATATTTTATTTTCTTTGGCATTTAAAAGTTCATTTTTAGTTTTAACGATTTTGTATCCTAATTTGAAAGCTTCTTCAATAAGGTTTTCTTTATCCTTTCTATTTATGAAGTATTTATATCCTCCTCCAAGCATAACATCAACATTGTTATAGAGCATCTGCTCTCCTAAAATTTCATATTTCCCTCTATCTGGATAATGAGCTGCAAATACAGCAGGAGTTGCATGTTGAATGTTACTAGTAGCTACAAGACCTGTTGATTTGCCAATTATTTTTGCTGCTTCGAGAATAGTTGCAATTGGAGCCTTTTTTTCATTATCTTTTATAGGTGTTTCTCCTGGCATATTAGCAACATCTGGTAAGACAGAGATATAACCTGTTGTTGATTTAAAACCTGTAGCATAAGCAGTGCCAGCTGGAGCAGAATCTGCAATTGGTGCATCTGCTGAATATGTTTTTACAAGTCCACAAATATATTCATCCCATGATAGGTTTTGACCATTTAAATAAAGTCTCACAAAAGTATTATTACTAACAGAAAACCCATCTGGAATTAGAATAATAATATTTTTAACAGCAGGGGTAGAATTAGATGATAACAAGAAGAGAGATAAAATAAAAAGAAGACCAAAAATAAAGGTAAACTTTTTTCTGTTTCTTAAAAAAATAGTTTTCATAAAAACTCCTTATGTTTTTATTAATTTCTAATTTATATAAAAATATTTATTTAAAATTAAAATTATGTTAAAATAAAATAAATAAATTTTTACTTTATAAAAAATTTAATTATAAAAATTAATAAAAAAATTAATTAAATTAGTTTATATTAATATATAAAAAATATAAAAGATATAGATAATTTAATTTTTATTATTAAAATTAGTTTATATTTGTAATTTATTTTAATTTTATATTTTAGCTAATATTCTTGACATTGAAAATTAATTTAATATATTTAATTTAATAAAAAATAATTGGAGAAAAAAATGAACTACTCAAAGAGAGCACATTTAATGCCCCCTTCTCCAATTAGAAAATTAGTTCCCTATGCAGATAAAGCTAAAGAGAAGGGGATTAAAATATATCATTTAAATATAGGACAACCAGATATAGAAACACCAAAGGTTATATTTGATGCTATTCATAATTTTAAAGAAAAAGTTTTAGAATATGGCCCATCACAAGGATTTTTAAGCTTAAGAAAAGCTATGGTTAATTATTTTTCAAGGTATAATATAAATCTAACCCCCGATGATATATGTATAACTACTGGTGGTTCTGAAGCAATACTTTTTGCACTAAATGTAGTTTGTGATATAAATGATGAGGTTATTGTTTTTGAACCATTTTATGCTAATTACGCAGGTTATGCTGCAATGTCTGAGATTAAATTAGTGCCTGTAACTTTAAAAGCTGAGAATGGTTTTCATATTGATGATTTTAATAAAATTAAAGAAAAAATTTCCCCTAAAACTAAAGCTATTTTAATTGGGTCTCCAAATAATCCCACAGGGACAGTATTAACAAAAGAGGAGATCTTAGAAATATATGAAATAGCTAAAGAGTTTGATTTATATATTATTTCTGATGAAGTATATAAAGAATTTATATATATTGATAAACCACATTTTTCTGCTTTAGAACTTCCTGATCAAAATAGAGTAATAGTAATAGATTCTATTTCAAAGAGATTTTCGGCATGTGGTGCAAGAATTGGGGCATTAATTTCAAAAAATAAAGAATTAATGTCGTATGTTTTAAAATTTGCAATGGCAAGACTTTGTCCACCAACAATTGAAGAAGTTGCTGCTGAAGCAGCTTATAATTTACCTTCAGATTATTTTGAACCTATAAAAAAGGAATATCAGAGAAGAAGAGATATCTGTTATAATATACTTAAGAGCAATAAAAATATAATTTTACAACAACCAGAAGGAGCTTTTTATTTAATAGCAAAACTTCCTATAAAGAATTGTGATCTTTTTGCAAGATGGTTGTTATCTGATTTTCAAATTAATAATAAAACAACAATGGTTGCTCCAGCTTCTGGATTTTATATTACTGAAGGTAAAGGGGTGGATGAAATTAGAATAGCTTATGTATTGAAAGAAGAAGATTTAAAAGAAGCTATGGAAATATTAATTAAAGGTCTTGATCAGTATACAAAATTAGAGGATAATTTATTAAAGGAAATAATCTAATTATTTCAATAATTTTGAAGCTGGGGAATTTATGAAAAATATTTTACTTGAAGATATTATAATAGTTAATCCTGAAGAAGTAAAAAAGAGAAAAAATATTATTATAAATGAAAATAGACTTAAAATAGTTGATGATATTTCCGACAAAAAGAATTTTAATATTATTAATTGTGAAAATAAAATAGCTTTTCCATGTTTACCAATTTTCAAAACAACCATTTTAGATGTTTTTTCTTATAAATATTTAAATAGAGTTGATTTAAAAAATTTTACAAGTAAAGAAAACTTTGAAAAATTCCCATTTAATATTATCGAAATAACTTCAGAAGCAATTGCAAAGAAGATTATATATTCAGGCTCAAATATGCTTATTTATTCACATGTAGCTTATCAAATGGTCAAGAATTCTCTTTTAACAATATCGAGTTTTTTATATAATGAAGAAAAAATTAAATCCTCTCTTTCTTATTTTATTAATAATTTTGAGCCTGAACAGGAGATTTTATCAGAAAAAGAAAACAAAGATTTTGAAGATTATGTAAGATCAAGGAAGGAATATTTTAGAAAATATCATAGAGCTTTTATTATAGATGATAAAATAAAAGAGGAAAAGATTTCTACTGAGCATTTAAATCATTTTTATATTAAAAAAGGATTTTTAAATTTAGCAAAGAAACTAGTTGATAATTTAAATGAAAATTCATATTTTATAATTCAATTTGAAGACTATAATGACATTTTTTTGTGGGAAAAAAAGTGGAACCAATTTATTGTTATTGAAGAGGAATGGTTAAAAGAAAAAAAAGTAAGTGAATATGTAATATCTACTGTAAAAAAAGAATTAGATTATAATTTTATATTGTTTTTAGGAAATGGGGTTTATAATCTGTATAAAAGTTTTTCAAATATTATAAAATATTCTGAAAATTCTGAAATAATTTACTTTATAAAAAATCAACTTTTTGTTTTGTCAAAAGTTGCTTCTCTTTTTACTTTGGAAAAATTTGGTAAAATTGAGGATTATTATTATGCAGATTTTATGATAATTGATAAATTCAAATATAATATTGATTCTTTTGATGATTTTATTGATTTTTTATTTGTAATTTATTTTGATTTATTGAGACCAGAATTATTAATAATTGATGGTAAAGTTAAAAAATTATAATTAATTAAAATAAACATATTGACAAAAAAAAATTTAGTGGTAAATATTTGACTGTTATGGGGGTGTAGCGAAGATGGTTATCGCGCAGGTCTGTCACACCTGAGATCGCGGGTTCGATTCCCGTCACTCCCGATAAAATTTTTTTATAGGGCCCTTAGCTCAATCGGTTAGAGCAACTGACTCATAATCAGTGGGTTCTAGGTTCAAGTCCTGGAGGGCCCAATTTATCAAGAAAAATTCTAAAAAGTCATATAAAAAATTTTAATATTTTATAATAAAAATATCAAAAGATAGAATTTTTATAAAATTTAAATTCTATTTTCTTAAATATTTTAAAATTAAATTTTTTTTTGTAGTAATGTTTATATATATACTATGCATTTTTTTAAGTTCTTTTTGAAAGATTATTGAATTAAAAATATTTTAAATTACAATAAAATAGATAATTTATTTAAATTTAGAAAAATCTCTTAAATAATTATAAATTTTTTTAATTAAAATTAAAATATAAATATCAAATAATAAAGATATTTAATAAAGGGGGTATCATGAAAAAATTATGGTTAAACAAATTTATTAAAATAATATTTTTAATAATTTTGATTTTCAATTTAGTTTTATTTTCTTGCTCAAAAAATAAAGATACATTAATTGTAGGAATGGAGTTATCTTATCCGCCATTTGAGATGACTGATGAAAATGGGAATCCTACTGGAATTTCTGTCGATCTTGCAAATGAATTTGGAAAATATATAAAGAAAAAAATAAAAATTCAAAATATACCTTTTGATGGTTTAATTCCTTCTTTACAAACAGGTAAAATTGATCTTATTATTTCTTCTATGACAATAACAGAAGAAAGAGCTAAAGTTGTTGATTTCTCGATCCCATATTCAAAAGCTTATCTTGCTATTCTTGCTAATAAAAATTCAAATATAAATTCAATTGAAGATTTAAATAAAAAAGGGAAAGTAGTTGCAGTAAAAAAAGGAACTACTGGACATCTCTATGCTCAAAAATATTTAACAAATGCTACAATAAATGTATTTGATAAAGAAAGTTCTGCTGTTATTGAAGTTGTTCAGGGTAAAGCAGATGGTTTTATATATGATCAATTGAGTATTTTTAGAAACTGGTTAAATAATAAAGAAACAACTATACCAATCTTGAAGCCTTTCCAAAAAGATTTTGAATATTGGGGGATAGTAGTAAAAAAGGGTAATAAAGAGCTTCTTCAAAAAATTAATGATTTTTTAATATGGTTTAAAAAAGAGAATGGGTTTGAAAGACTTGCTGAAAAATATTTAAAAGAAGAAAAGGAATATTTTGATGCCCTTGGTTTGGAGTTCTTTTTTTCACCTTCAAGTAAATGATTAATTGCATATAATAATATTTAAATAATAATAGAATTATAAATGTTATTTATAAATTAAAATGTTAAATAAAGTTAAAATAATAAATTTTTTAAAAATAATTTTCTTAGATAATATCGAAATTAAAGATAAGAAGTTAAATTTTATAAAAAAAGTTTTTAATATTGCAATTATTTTTTTAATTATTTTTTTTATTTTTAACTATTCTTTTTCAAATTTAAAATTTAGTTTTAATTGGGAAAACATATATAAATATAGAAATAAATTTATAATTGGTTTTGCAAATACTATAATTATTTCATTTTCTTCTTTGATATTGTCAATATTAATAGGATTTTTTTCAGCTATAGCCCAAATATCGAATATCACAATGATAAAATATATTTCAAAAGGATATGTAACAATAATAAGAGGAACACCTCTATTGGTTCAAATTTTAGTTTTTTTTTATATTATAGCAGATGCTTTTGGTATTCAAAATAGATATGTAGCAGGAGTTATTATTCTTTCAATGTTTTCGGGAGCCTATATTACTGAGATAATTAGAGGCGGGATAATTTCTATTAGCAATTCACAAAAAGAGACTATGAAAGCTTTAGGTTTTACTGAATACCAAAAATATAGATATATAATTATTCCACAAATTTTTAAAATTATTCTCCCTGCTCTTATTGGCCAATTAGCTTCACTTATTAAAGATTCTTCATTATTATCTATAATATCTATTTCAGAGTTTACTTTGAATGCTCAAGAAATTAATGCTTTTACTTTTTCTACTTTTGAAGCTTATATTCCTTTAGCTATTGGTTATTTTATTTTAACTTATATTATTAATATATTTGGTAAATTTATTGAAAAAAAATACAGTTTTGAACATTAAAGGTAAATATATTAAATAAAATAAGGTTATAATTAATATTGAAAAAATTTTAATAAAAATTAGAGAAAAATAAAAAATTAGATTAAAAATAATTATTAATAATTGCAATAAAAAAAATATCAATTTAAAAGAAATTAAAATATAAAAAATAATAAAAATAGTAAAAATTTATTATAATTTTATTTTAAATTAATTTTATGCAACTTAAGATATCAAATTTAAAAAAATGCTTTGATGGAAAAGTTGTTCTTGAAAATATAAATTTAGAACTATTAAATTTTAATTCAATAGCAATTATTGGTCCTTCTGGCAGTGGTAAATCAACATTAATAAGAATTATTGGTGGTCTTTTAAAGCCTTCATCAGGTAATATATATGTTAATAATAGTTTAGTTATTTGGGAAGAAAAATATTTGATTAATTATAGAAAGAAAATTGGTTTTGTTTTTCAAAATTATAATCTTTTTCCTCATTTAACAGCATTTAAAAATGTTTTATTACCTCTTATTAAAGTTCATAATATTGATAATGAAGAAGCTTATAGTATTACAGAAAATTTGTTCAAAAGATTTGGGCTTTTACAACATAAAGATAAATTACCAATTATGTTATCTGGAGGTCAACAACAAAGGATTGCTATTATAAGAGCTATTGCTATAAACCCTGAATTTATTATATTAGATGAGCCTACCTCTGCTTTGGATCCGGAATATACTTCTGAAGTGCTTGATCTTATAAATGAATTAAAAAATGAAAATAAAAAGTTCATAATAGTTACTCATGAAATTGGTTTTGCAAAGAAAGTATCAGATTATATGATATTTTTGAATAGTGGAAAAATTGAAGAATTAAATAGATCAAAAGAATTTTTTGAAAACCCATATTCTGATAATTTGAAAAAGTTTTTAGAAAAAGTTTTAAAATATTAATTTAATTGTTTTTTGTTTAAAATTCTATATCTTTTTTAGTCCAATTTAATATTTTTAATAGATCATATTCTTCTGGATTTGGCAACCATTTTAAAGCTTTCTCATAATCATCATCTTTAATATAATGCATATTATTGAATACCATTTTAAATTCTGGAAGATTAATGTCAACCATTCGAGTTATAATTTTCCCATTTTCATCAGATATATCTTTAAGATAAAGAGGTTTTATATTTCCAAAATTATCAACAACAACAATACATCCTGTTTTACCTTCATCAAATAATTTTTTTACACCAATTCCAAGTAATGTACAATATTTTAAATCATAGGCTATTGGGCTTGTACATCTTATCTCATATCCAATTTCAACAGGTCTTGAACCTATTTTAATTCCTAAAGATTTTAGTTTTTGTTGTAGAAGTATATTAAAAATGTGAGATTTACTAACAAGACCAAGCTCTGGATGTCCATGAGCATCATATGTAAATTGGATACCAGAATTTTTTAATTCTTCTTCATCAAGGAAATGAAAAACTCCTTCAGATATTATAACAGCTCCATAGTTAAGATTATATATTTTTCTTTTTATAATTGATGAGATCATCATTTTGACTATTTTATCAAGAGTTATTTTAGTTTTATTAAACATTTCTGGAATTATTATCATAGGATAGTGACAAGCTGTTCCTATACCAAAGGCAAGATGTCCAGCTTCTCTACCCATTGATGAAACTACAAACCAATTTCCAGATGTTTTTGCGTCTTCGTAAACTGTTGAGGCAATTCTTACTCCTTCATTTTTTGCACTTTGATAACCAAAAGTTGGTATTTTATCAGGTAAAGGCAAATCATTATCGATTGTTTTTGGAACATGAATATTTTGGATTTTGTAATTATTTGTTTCAAGAAATTTAGTTATTTTATTTGCAGATGTAGCAGTGTCATCTCCACCTATTGTTACAAGCAATTTAACATTGTTTTTAACAAAAAAGTCAACTTTAAATTCTTCTTCTTTAGGTTTATATCTGCTCATTATTAAAGCTGAGCCACCTCTATCAAAAATTCTATCTGCAAAGTCAAAATTAAAAATTACATAATTTGGATTATCTTTGAAAAGTGTTTCAAACCCTTTATGAAAACCAAAAACAGTATATCCTTCTTTTAAAAATACTTTTGCTATTGTTGATATGACTGTATTAACTCCTGGAGCAGGACCTCCACCACATAGAATAATAACTGATTTATTCATATTAAGCTCCTTATATTTTTCTCTGAAATATAATTAACAAATCTATTTTTGTTTTTATTTTATATAAACTTAATTTTTAAATATAAAAAATCAACATAATAATTTAAGATTGTTAATTAACTATAAATTAAGTTATTGATTAACTTGTAGTTGACAAATTTTGAATATAATCTATTATAGTTTTTGAGAAGAATAAATAAAAGTTTTGATTATTAATTTTTATTTTTTAATAAAAAAATTAATTTTTAATTTTTGTAATGTTCTTTAATTTAATAAAATTATTATTAAATTTAGGAGGTTAATAAAAGTATGATTAATATAAAAATTAAAAATATAAAAAATTATTCATTAATTATAATTGTCTTTGCACTATTTATTTTTTCAGTGAACTTAATATATGCACAAACTACAAATAATACTAATTATGGGTTAGGATATTCTTATTATGATTTTTATAGTTATGGAATGGCAACAGGTTTTGTTATTTCTCCATATTCAAATTATCCATTTTCTTTCCTTATAAACCCTGCATATGGTGCTAAACTTGCTGATAACGATTTCTCTTTTTTAATTTCTGGGTTTTCAAATTTTATAATTGGAAATACTTATTATTCATTTGATACTGTTTATGGAAATGTAACATTTTTTCTATCTTATATGAACCAATATGGAGTAAGTCCTAATAATAATATTCTTTTTAGAACTAATTTTGCAAAACTTATAAATGAAGATTTTTGGGTAGGTGTAGCATTGAACTTTATAACAGATGGATTTACAAATTTTGGCATGAATTTTGATCTTGGTATTTCTTCTAAAACACCTTACGAAGCATTTAATGGATTTGGATTTAAAAATTTAGCTTGGGGTATTGTATTAAATAATATAGGTTATCCTGCTAAAATTAATAGTAATTATTATCCCCCAATTGGTTTAATTGGATCGATATCTTTTGATTTTTTAAATATCAGTAACAATTTAGTTGTAACTTTTATAGATAATCTTTTTCTAAATTTTTATCCTTTTTCTATTGGTAATGGATCAAACATAAATATAAATATTTTTAAATTTTTGGATTTAAATTTTGGAATTAAACTTGCCTATTTAGATTATTTATCTGTTTTTTCATATCATTTAGGTATTTCATTTTATATTCCAATTAACAAAGATAATAATATTTATATATCCTATGGATATTCTAATAATTCAAACAATAATCCAATACATACAGTAAATTTTAATTACACATTTGGTGGTATTGATAAAAAAGCACCTATTACAAAAATCAAAGTTGATAAAAATAAATTTTCTCCAAATTATGACGGTGTTAAAGATGAAGTAAATATATTTCCAAAATTTGAAGATAATTCTATAATTTTTGGTTGGAAAATAATTATAATGGATGAAAAGGGAAATATAGTAAAAGTATTTGAGGCAGAAGATGTTAGAAAAGTTAGGTATGTAACTCTTGATAAAATATTTAATAGATTATTTGCAAAGAAAGAGCAGGTTAAGATTCCAGAATTTATTTCATGGGATGGAACAGATTATGAAGGAAAAGTTTTACCTGATGGGAAATATTTTATTTATGCAATTTCATGGGATGAAAATAATAATGAAGGCAGAAGTGAGATTATTGAGGTATTAATAGATACAAAAATTAATAAATTTGAGGTAAAAGAAACAACAGAATTTGATATGTTTTCTCCAAATGGTGATGGGAGAAAAGAAACTTATAATGCTAAAATTGCATTTTCAAAATTGGATGAAGATGAATGGATTTTAGTGCAAATTTTTGATGAAAATGATAATCTAATTAATTCTTTTAAATTAGATAAAAATTATATAAATAATAATACTATTTTATTTTCTTGGGATGGAATGACAAATAAAAATACCCTTGCTCCAGAGGGTTTTTATAAAATTGTATTTAGAGCAGAAGATGAAGCTGGAAATATTTTAAAGCTTGATGAGAGAAAAGTAACTCTTGTAAGAACTTATGAGGTAATAAAGTCTTATGCTTCCTCAGAATATCTTGCTCCAACAGGAAATGGGAAAAATGATACAATTATTTTTATTAACAATATAACCTCTTCAGAAAATATAATATTTTGGGAATTAATAATAAAGGATAAAAATAATAATGAAGTATTTAAACAGAATGGTGATGGAAATATTCCTGATAAGTTTGTTTGGGATGGAATAGATAAAAATAAAAAGCTTGTTTCTGATGGTAGATATATTTATTTCATTAAAGCAAAATTTAAAAGTGGTAATGAACCAGTTTCTAATGAAGTAAATTTTACTGTAGATACTAAACCTCCAGTTATTATTATTACAGAAGAATATCTTGCTTTTTCTCCTGATGGTGATGGAAATAAAGATACTCTTAAAATAATTGTTGAGGTAAAAGATGAAGATAATATTAATGTAATTAAAGATATATTATTTATTAATCCATATAAACAAAATTTATTAATTACTCCTCTTAACAAAAAGATTATTTCTGATAAAAAAATCGAAATTGTTCTTGATGGATATGATTTAGAGAGGAGGGAAATACCTCAAGGAAATTATATAGTATTAATAAATACTGAAGACAATGCTGGGAATTCTGCTAAATATAGTTCTAAAGAGATTAAATTAGTTAGAGTTGTAGAAGAAGTATATGTTGATTCAAATTTAGCTTATTATTCTCCTAACAATGATAATTTTAATGATTTAATTATATTTAAGGTTGATGCTAAAGAAAAAAATGGAATTGTTAAAACCACATTTTATATTGTTGGATCAGATGGTCAAATAAAAATAAAGAAAGAATTTAAAGGATTACCTGAAAATATTCAATTCAATGATAAATTGGAAAATGGTCAATATTATTATTATATTGAAGTAGAATATGATAGTGGTATTAAGTCAAAATCTTACGATAAAAAATATTTTATTACTGATTTAGTTTCACCAGAAGTTACTATAAGCTTAGATAATAGATATTTTTCTCCAAATAATGATGGAAATAATGATGTTCTAATTGTCAATCTTAAATCTAATGAACCATTATTAAAATATGATGTAATTATTAAAAGAGGGAATAGTACTGTTGGAACTTATAAAATAGAAAATGTTAGTGAAAAATATATCTTAGATGGCAAGAATCTTTCTGATGGAGACTATTTAATTAATTTTATTTTTTATGATAATGCTGGGAATAGAACCTCAAAAGAAGAGTCCTTTTTTATAAATAGAGAAAGCCCTAAAATAAATGCTTCTACAAATGATATTCCTGTAATCTCACCAAATTTTGACAATTTTAGAGACTTTATTAATATTAATATTAACATAGACGATTCAAATATTATCAAAAAAGATAAGCTTAAAAATGTTAGAATTAGTATAAAAAACTCTAAAAATGAATCAGTTATTGTTAAAGATTTTAATACTAAAATAGAAAATTTTAAGTTTGATGGAATTATTGAAGGTAAAAAGACTTTAGAAACAGGAAATTATGATTTTGTAATTGAAGCCTTTTATGAAAGTGGAATTTATGGGATATTTGAGTTAAAGGATATTTTAGTTGATCTAGAAGCTCCAAAAATAGATACAGTTATTAAACCTGATCTATTTTCTCCTGATAATGATGGATTTAATGATGAACTTTTTGTTACATTTAATACATCTGATAATTATAAATTAAGTGAATGTATTATTCAAATATTCAGAGTCTATGATGAAAAAACAATAAGTAAAAATCCAATAAAAACATTTACTTATAAAAATTTAACAAGCGATAAATTTAGTATTATTGAAAAATGGGATGGTATAGGTGATGATCCGAAATATAAAGTAGATTCTGCTGCAGATTACAAAATATTTTTCTATGCTAAAGATTTTGCAGGAAATGAGATAAGAATAACTCAAGATTTTACAGTTGACATTCTTGTTGAAAAGATTGAAAGAGATGGAAAAGTAATGTATAGAATTATATTAAACTCTATTACTTTTGCATTTAATTCCGATAAGCTTGATAGAAATTCATTTGCAATTCTTGATAAATTGGTTGAGAAATTGAATAAGTTTAAGGATTATAGAATAAGAATCATTGGATACACAGATAATATTGGAGATTATAATTACAATATTCAGTTATCTATAAGAAGAGCTAAGAGTGTTTATGATTATCTTGTTAGAAAAGATATTGATCCAAAAAGATTAACTTATGAAGGAAGAGGACCCAATGATCCTATAGATACTAATGATACAGAAGATGGGAGAAGAAGGAATAGAAGAGTAGAATTTTATCTAGAAAGATAAAAGTAGAAAGTTATAATTTTAGTATAAATTCTAATATAAATATTTGTTCTTAACATTAATATTTACTCTTTTAGTTAATATAGTCGAGTTGAATTAATTTTGTGGGGAAAAGTATAAATATAATTTTTATGCTTACTAATAAGTACTAATTAAATAATCTATAATCTATAGTACAATTTTATTTTAGAAATATAAGTACAAAGAGTTTATTATATAATTATTTAGAATAGATAAGATAAAAAAGAATTTTAGATAGAAATTTGTAAACTTAAATTTTTAATTAAAAAGAGCAAAGAAAGGAATAAATATTTTTAACTTGGATTACTTACATCTTTAATTTCACTAGAATCTATATTTTCTTCTGAAATATTATCTATTGTTGGTAATAAAGTTTTGTTTTTAGCTTCTGTTTCCAATATATAAGCTAAATCTTGTTGAGAAAGTTCTATACCGAGAGATATAATATATTTGAGATTGTTTGAATCATCAGAGTATTTTATAAAATTTGTAAAATAAATTTTATTATAAAATGTCTGAATATCAAATATTTCAGATTCGTGTAAAATTCTCCTATAAAAATAAGAATCTTTCTCAATAAGTGTCCCAATTGCTGAATTGTTCAATGCATCTCGTGCAGTTGTATTAACTCTAATTAGATCATTTTTATCAGTATATTGAAAGATTGTTATTTCAATATCTGGGTATTTTTTCTTTATTAGATTAAGAATGCTTTCATCTTTAGAAATATGATAATTATTGACAATTAGAGAATCAACATATTGACCATTTAATTCAAATTTTCCATCAGATGACATATTATAAGGATTTTTCAAAATATGATCTTCTATATATTCTAAAGATTCTCTTAAAATATGATAATATTTTTCTTCTATTTCTGGCAATAATTTTATAAATTTAAAATAAGAAAACTTGTCAAGAAGTTTGTTAAAATCGGAAAATATATCTATTTGACTTTGTTCTACAAGGCCAAGATCATTTAAGTGTTTGGAGATATCATTTGTTATATGGTTAAGCGATATATTTAAACTATTAGAATGGGTTTCAATATCATCTATCATTTCATGCAATTTATCAATTAATCCATTTAATCCTTTTAAATTACCAACAATAAATTTAATTATATCTTCAACATTAGAGGTAGATTCTTTAATTTTGTTTAATGTATCTCCAGTTTCACTTGTTAATACAGAAATGTTTTCTGCAAATAATTTTGTATGAGAAGCAAGTTTTCTAATTTCTGATGCAACAACAGAAAAGCCCTTACCTGTTTCACCTGCTTTTGAGGATTCAATTGATGCATTAAGAGAAAGCAAGTTTGTTTGAGTTGCTATATTTTGTATTTGTTTTGAAAATTCCTCAATTTTTGAATACATTTCTGTTAAACTTGTGAGATTTTCATATAGTAATTTAATAACTTTAAAGTTTTCTTGAGCTTTTTCTATAGATGTATTGGAGTATTGTAATGATGTTTTAGATATCTCTTTTAAATTTTCTAGTTTCTTATTATATTGATAAAATTCATTTGTTAATTTAATAAGTTTTTGAGTCTCATTATAAATATATTGGACACTAACTTCAAATGTATAATTTGAACTAAAAAGTTTTTCCATAAAATCATTGGAAAGTACAGATATAGATTGAATAACATTTCTTAAATCTATTATCATATTTTGTATTGATTCTCTTATAGAATAATATTCATCATTTTTATTTTTTGGTAAACTTATTGAAAGGTTTCCTTTTGAAATTTCATTATTTAAAAATTCAATTTCTTTTAAAGGATAGAAAATAATTTTTTCATAGAGAATAATTAGAGGATAAGTAAAAATAGCTAAAATGATGATAATTAATATTATTCCATATGTCTGAACTTGCTTTAAAGTAGCATTAATATAACTTGAAGGAATCAAATTAATAATTTTAAACTCAAGTTCGTTTATAGAACTAAAATATGAATAAAAATAATCATTTTTATTTTCTGTAAATAATTTTATGTAACCCCCTTGAATATCTTTAATAGGTGATAGATTAAATTTTAAATCAGTTGTAGAAAATATAACATCCCCTGGTTTATATTTTGTGTTTATTTTATAATCAATATTGTTTTCATAAATTAAAAAGTAACTAAATGAAGGTAATTCAAAAGAATTTATTTTTTCCTTTATATAATTTATAAATGGTCTATTTATTATTACAAATACATAAAATTTTGTAGTGTTTCTATGATCATTTATTGTAGTAATCTGTATTGGATAGTAATCATCATTAAAAAAAGCTAACCCTGAAAATTGATTGCTTCTTTCAATAGCTTGAATTACAGCATCTACAGGAATTGGGATTTGAGAAAAATCAGACTCATTAGTGTTTGAAGCTAAAATTTCATAGTTATTATTCATGATATAGATAAAATAATTATTGTCAAAAGAATCTTGATTTTTTATATATTCTAAAAAGAGATCATCATTAAAATTAAAATCTGAATATTTTCTTGTAAAAGTTCTAAAAATATTAGTTAAATTATCTCTTAAATCAGATAATTCTTTAATATAACTATAACTTATTTCTGTATATATAGTTTTATTTAATTTTTGTAAAACAAAGTTTATAAGATTTTCATAATTAGAAGTTACTTTATTAAAGAAAAACATAAAGAATAAAATAAAGGAAAATATAATGAAAATAAAAGTAACAACTAATATTTTAGTTTTTATGTTCATTTTCCAATGCCTCTTTAACTACATTTAGAAAATCCACAATTTAAACAAGTTGAACACCCTTCAATTTGCATTAGTGTTCCCCCACATTCAGGACAAACTCCACCAATATCTTTGTTAAAATTATCTTTATAATTTTCGTCATTTTTATAATCAAAATTAATTTCTTCAATATTTTTATTGTTATCTATTGAAGAAAAAAGTTGGTTTCTATCTTCAAGATAAATTTCTAGTGCTTTAGCAATTGAATCAGCACATGAAAAATTTCTTTTACCTTCTTTAAGTAAAGGCGATGGATTAGGACATCTTATTCCTTTCAATTGTTTAATTATGGAATCTGGATCTATATCTGCTCGCAAAGATAAAGAAACAAGTCTTGAAATAGCTTCTATTTGTGAAGCAGCACAACCACCGGCTTTCCCCATAGTTGCAAAGAGTTCAACTAAACCGTTATCATCTTCATTTATTGTAACATAAAGATGCCCACAACCTGTTTCCATTCTTATAGTTTTACCTTTTGTGACAGAAGGTCTAGGTCTTGGTGTTGTTCTTTTTTTTATTTCAGAAGAACCTGATTTTTGTTTTTCTAATGATTTTATACCAAGATGTAATACTCCCTCCCTTGATTTGTCCCTATAAATTGTTATTCCTTTACATTTTAAGTTATATGCCAGAAGAAAAGAATTTTTTACATCTTCAATAGTTGCATTTGAAGGGAAATTAATAGTTTTTGAAACTGCATTATCAGTAAATTGTTGGAAAACTGATTGCATTTCAACATGCCACTTTGGAGAGATTTCATGAGCAGTAACGAATATATTTTTAATTTCTTGAGGAATATAATCTATTTTTGCTAAGCAACCATGTTCAGCTATATCATCTTCGAATTTTTTATTGTAAAATGGTGTTGATTTTATAAAATCTAGAAAATATGGATGATATTCTACAAGTTTATTATTATCAAGAACAGTTCTGTAGAAAGCTAAAGCAAATACAGGTTCTATTCCAGAAGAGGTGCCTGCTATGATTGAGATAGTACCTGTAGGTGCTATTGTTGTTCTTGTTGCATTTCTTATTTTAATTTTTTTATCTTTATAAATAGATTTTTCCCAATTAGGGAAAACTCCTCTTTTTTGAGCAAGTTCACATGAAGCCTCAAAAGATTTTTCTTGAATAAATTTCATTACTTTTTTTCCTAAACTCAGGGCTTCTTCAGAATTGTAAGGAATTCTTAATTTGAAGAGCATATCTGCCCAACCCATGACTCCAAGACCTATTTTTCTATTTCCTTTTACAAGTTTATCTATCATTTCAAGAGGATAACTACTTCTATCTATAACATTATCAAGAAAATGGATAGATTTATAAATAGTTTTTTCAAATTTATTCCAATCAATTTCATATTTTTTATTTTCTAATTTTAACATATTTGAAAGGTTTAATGATCCTAAATTGCAAGCTTCAAATCCTAGTAAAGGTTGTTCTCCACATGGATTAGTACTTTCAATTTCTCCAAGATCAGGTGTCGGATTATGTCTATTAATTTCATCTATAAAAATTATACCTGGTTCTCCTGTTCTCCATGCATTTTCAACAATTAAATCAAATATCTTTCTTGCACTTAATTTTTTTACTACAGATTTAGTTCTAGGGTTTATCAATTCATAATCTCTATCATTTATATAAGCTTCCATGAATTTATCTGTTAAAGCTACAGAAATATTAAAATTTGTAAGTCTGTTGACATCATTTTTACAAGTAATAAATTCTTCAATATCAGGGTGGTCAACCCTGAGAATACCCATGTTTGCCCCTCTTCTTTTTCCTCCTTGTTTTATAGCATTTGTAGCTGCATTAAAAACTTCCATAAATGATACAGGACCAGAAGAAACACCAAAGGTTGATTTTACAATATCATTTCTTGGTCTCAATCTTGAGAAAGAAAATCCTGTTCCTCCACCTGTTTTATGTATTAAAGCTGCATATTTTATAGTGTCAAAAATCGATTCAATAGAATCTTCTATTGGTAAAACGAAACAAGCAGCAAGTTGACCTGCTAATGTACCAGCATTCATTAAAGTTGGAGAATTTGGGAGAAAATCAAATGATGTCATAAGATCATAAAATTCAGAAGCTATATTTTCAATATTAATATTTTTATCATATAAAATATCAGCTTTTGCAATATCAAGGGATACTCTTTCAAAAAGTTTTTCAGGGGTTTCTTTCAATTCACCTTTTTCATTTTTTAGTAGATATCTTTTCTCAAGGACTACTTTAGCATTATCTGATAATTTTAACATTAAACCTCCGAATTGAAATCATATTTGATTGACAATTAATTTTTTTGTGATTTGATTTTAGCAAGATTTAGAATTTTTTCAATTAAAAATAATTTTGTTTTTTATTTTTGAAAAAATTGAATTTTAACTTAAATTTTTTATAGCAAAATACTATTATTCTGTTTTTATTAAAAATTTTTATTATTTAGGGTGTATAGTGGATAAAAAAACAATTCTTTGTGTAGATGATGAAGAAGTTATTCTTGATTTTGTTAAAATTGTTCTCGAAATGGATAATTTTAATGTTATTACTTCCAATTCAGGGGAAAAAGCTATTAATATTTTATTAAGAAGTGATTTGACTATAGATTTAGTATTGTTGGATTTAATGATGCCAGGATTAAATGGTTGGGAAACATTAGAAAAAATTAGAGAGATTCCTTATAGAAAAAATTTACCTGTTGTTATTTTTACAGGTAATGTTTCACAAAAAATGAATCTTTCTTCTAATAAGCTTTCTAAAGAAATTTCTGATTTTATTTTAAAACCTGTAGATTATGAAGATTTAATAAGGAGAATTAAAAAGATTATTGAGTTGAAATAAAAATTTATATAAACGTATAGTTAAAATAAAATTATAATATTTATAATAAAATTAAAATTATAATAAGAAAATATAATTTTTCTTAATAAATATGATTATTAATTTAAAAAAAGAAAAATTAATCTCTTTTATATTTTTATTTTTTACAATTTTATTTTTTTCTTCTATAGAAGTAATAACAAAAAATTTGAATATTAATTTCTATATGATTACAATTATAAGGTTTTTTATTGGTATGCTTATTTTGCTTCCTTTCTCATTTAAAAATTTAAATAAATTTAATTATATAGATTTATTTATTATTTTTATAAATGGAAATATTTTAATATTTTCTATGCTTTTTCTTCAAATCTCTGTATTTTATGGAAATCCATCTTTTAGTGCAATTTTAGTTTCTACAAATGTTATTTTTGTTAAATTATTTTCTTATTTGTTTGAAAAAAAAGAAGAAAAGCATATAATATTGAAATTTATTTTTTTATTATTAGGAGTTTTAGGAATCTATCTTTTTCTTAAAACAGATTTAAAAACAACTAATATATTAAATATAGTTTTTGGAATATTAGCTGCTTTAATGTTTGGTTTGTTTACTGTATTAAATAAAAAATTTCTTGAAAAATATGATCAATTTGCTTTGAACTTTTATCTTTTTTTAGGAGGACTAATTATATTAATATTACTTTCATTATTATTAAAAAAGTTTAATTTTGATTTTATTAAGAAAATAAATATTAATGATATATTCATTTTAATTTATATAGGTGTATTTGTAACTGGAATAGCGTATGTATTATTTTTTTATGGTTTGAAATTTAATAGTGCTGTTGATGCTTCCTTTATTTTTTACTTTAAACCATTTGTTTCGTATATATTGTTTTGTATTTTTTTTAAAGAAAAAATATTTTTAAATAAATTTTTATTTATAATAATAGTAATAATTTCGATATTTTTTTATAATAAAATTGATAAATTAATAATTTTATATAAAAAATTTTTAAGTATTGAAAAAATATGATTTTACTTTTTCATAAATTTGTGATTTATTTAATAAAATATAATTAATAAAAACAAAAGAGGTTATAATGGAATTATATATAAATGATGTTAAGGTTGACTATAAACTTGAAAACGAAAAAAAATTGAAAGAATTTTTTAATAGTTTATTTGACTTTCTTGATAAACAGGATATGTATGTGATATCTTTTGTCATAGATGACAAAGAATATTTTTTGTCCCAATTTGAACAAATTCAAAATATAAGCATTTCTGATATAAAACAACTAAAGGTTAAAGCTCTTTTAAAGCATGAACTTGTATCTGAATCCTCTGAGAATATAGTAAAATATGTATCTTCTGTAATAAATTATTTAAAGAGTAAAAATGAATACAAAGATGAAGAGATAGAGAAAGTAGTAGAAGGTTTGAAATGGTGTCTTGATGCTACAAATAGAATTTTACAGTTATTTAAGTTATCTGATGAGTTTTTTATAGATAGTAGTGGAAAAAATTTAAAAACAATTACCAACTTGATAAATGATTATATAAATAATATTTATTCTATTCAACTTGATGAATCATATAAGGATGACTTTTTACAGATTTTAATAAGTTATTCAGAAACTATTGTTAAAGTAGTTACATATGTTTTTATAATGATGAAAGGGATTGATAAAAAATTGAAAATTAATCAATATGTTACTCTATTGGAAGATAACAATAAAATATTAGAAGATTATATTGCTATTATACCAAGATTGAGGGAAAATTTTGCAAAAAATATTGAAAAAAGTGAAAGTTTAAATGATTTAAATAGTAATGAACAGAAAGATATTAACTATACAAATGAAACTATTGGTCTGAATACCATTACAAAAATAGTTGAGTTTTCTACATTTTACTTAAATTTGATATTAAAATCTACTAAAGAATATTTAAATGAGAAAGATTCTTTATATTTAGAGGTAATTAGTTTAGTTGAAGAATTTACAAAAGATCTTGAAAAATTAAAGAAATCATTAATAAATAGGGAATATGAGGAAATTTGCGATTATTTTGAAAATGATATTCAAAATGATTTATTAAATATAAAAGAGTTTACAATTAAATTGAAAGAATTTGTAAAATCTCTTGACAAAAAATAAATTTAAGATAAATAAAAAAGCACATATAATTTGTAAATAATACTAACAATATTTGGTTAATGAAGGGGAATATAAATGAATATACAGAAAACTATTTATATAAAACCAGAATTATCTAAAAAAAAATGGGTAATTGTTGATGCTAAAGGGCAAACTCTAGGTAGGTTGTGTTCAATTGTTTCAAAGATATTGCAAGGAAAACACAAACCAGACTATGTCCCATTTTGGGATAATGGTGATAATGTTATTATTATTAATTCGAAGTTTGTTAAATTAACTGGTAAAAAATATACAGATATGTTATATAGATGGCACACAAATTTTCCTGGTGGTGTAAAAGAATTTACTTATGAAAATCTTTTAAAAAGAGATCCTACAAGGCCATTATATATTACATTAAAAGGTATGTTGCCAAAAAATAAAATTGGAAGAAAATTAATGAGAAATGTAAGAATATATCCAGATGAAAATCATCCTCATAAAGCTCAAAATCCTGAAATTATTGATTTATCTAAATATATATAAATTGATGATTTTTATAACATAAGAAAAATTTTAATATTTTGAATTAAAAATATTTAAATTAAAAATAAAAATTTATAACCAAATATTTTTAATTATAAAAAGGGGAATTTAATATGAATATTTTTTGGTCAAAAGGTTCAAGAAAAACAGCAATTGCTAGAGCAAGGTTGGTACAAAAAGGTAGTGGAAAAATTATTATAAATGAAAAGGATTATAAAGATTATTTCCCAATAGAAAGATATCAGTATGAAATAATAAAACCGCTTAAATTGACAAATACAATTGGGAAGTATGATATTTATATTAATGTTAAAGGTGGTGGACCAAATGCTCAGATGGAAGCTGTTAGGCATTCTATTGCCAGAGCATTAGTTAAACTTGATGAAGAAGCATACAAAAAAGTTTTAAAATCTAATGGTTTATTAAAAAGAGATCCTAGAATGGTTGAAAGAAAGAAATATGGTAGAAAAAAAGCAAGGAAACAATTCCAGTTTTCAAAAAGATAATTTATATTATTACAAGAACAATTTCTGTTTTATTGGAATTTGCATAATATATAATTATTGAGAATTTTTTTAAAATATTAAAGAAATAATAAAAATAATAAATAAAATAAAACCTCCCAAATTTTTGGGAGGTTTTTTGTTTTTTAAGTAATTTATTGGTAATATAAAAATACTTTATTAATATTATTAAAAATATTAACAAAATATTTTATAAAAATTAAATTCAATAAATTTTACTTAAAATAGGAACTTATTTCTTCATAGAAAAAGTCATTTGCTGATTTTAATGGTAAAATAAGAGATTGACCTAAAGCACAAAAAGATGTCAATTGCATAACTTTTGCAGTATTTAACATTTTATTCCATTCGTTTTCTGTTATAAGCCTTTTATATAATTTTAAACCAGCATTAAATAAATATGTTGTTCCAATTCTACATGGAGAGCATTTACCACAAGATTCATGTTTGAAAAATTTTAAAACAGATCTTAAAAAATCAGGTATTTCTGTTGATTCATCAAGAATTAATATGGCTCCTGAACCTAAAACTGCTGAATATTCTCCTAAACTTTCATAGTCTAATGGGGTATCTAACATTTTATCTGATATTAAAGCTCCGGCAGATCCCCCTATTTGTGCAGCTTTAAATTTTTTCCCTTCGATCATCCCACCTGCAAAATCATTTATAATATTTCTTAAAGTTGTTCCCATTGGTACTTCAATTAATCCTGGATGGTTAACCATTCCAAGAATTGTGTAAACTTTAGTACCAGGAGATTTTGGTGTTCCGAAAGATTTGAACCAACTTGCACCATTTAAAATGATATTTGGTACATTAGCAAGTGTTTCAACATTGTTTACAACAGTTGGTAAATTTCTAAATCCTTTTTGCCCGGGAAATGGAGGTTTATTTCTTGGATGACCTCTTTTGCCTTCCATTGATTCAATTAAAGCTGTTTCTTCACCACATACATAAGCACCAGCACCTTTTCTAATTTCAATATCAAAAGAGAAGTTAGAACCTAAGATATTATTTCCAAGAAGTCCGTATTCTCTTGCTTGATTTATTGCATTTTGCAATCTTTTTATAGAGAGATCATATTCTCCTCTTATATATACATAACCTTTATTTGCACCAATAGCATAACCAGCTAAAGCCATTCCTTCAATAAGTTTATGTGGATCTCCTTCTAAAATTAGTCTATCTTTAAAAGTTCCTGGTTCTCCTTCATCTGCGTTACAAATAATAAATTTATCTCCTTTTAATGGTGCTGTAAAACTCCATTTAAGTCCTGTTGGAAAACCTGCACCTCCTCTACCTCTCAAACCAGATTCCTTAACTTCATTTAAAACTTGTTCTGGACTCATAGAAGTTAAAGCTTTACCTAAAGCTTCATATCCCATCGTAGCAATATACTCTTCTATAGATTCTGGATTAATAACACCTGCTCTTTCTAAAACTATTCTTCTCTGTGATTTTAATGTATCTTTTTTAGGTTTTGAAATTATATTTGGCATTTCAAATTTTTCAGTTAAAATTAAATTTTTTACTGGTCTTCCTTTAAGAAAATGTTCATTAACAATTGTATCTATATCTGAAGTTTTAACATTTATATAAATTATATTGTCTGGATAAATTAATAGAATAACACCTTTGCCTATTAAATTAACTGAACCAGTTTCTGAAATATGGATCTCCTTATCAAGCTTATTATCTCTAACTTTTTTTTCTAATGTTTCTTTTATTTCATAAGCACCAGCCTCTATAGTATACTCATCTATGGGAATTAATACATTTATTCTATACATAAAATAACCCCCTAAAATTGTATATAATAAAAATTTTTATTTATTCTTTTTATAATTTTCAATTATTTCTTTAATTTTATTATCTTCGAGATTTCCATAAACAGTTTCATTTATCATACAAGCTGGTGCAACACCACATACCCCTAAACATGAGGTAGTCTCCAAAGTGAATAAACCATCTGATGTTGTTTCACCAATGTCAATACCTAAATATTTTTTAAATGATTTTAAAACATTTATTGTTCCTCTTACATGACAAGGTGCTGATTCACAAACTCTTATTATATATTTCCCTCTTTTTTCTAAGGAAAACATAGAATAAAATGTAACAACACCTTTAACTTTTGAAAGAGGAATGTTAAAATACTTTGCAACTTCCTGTAAATCTTCAAAACTTAAATATTTTTCTTTTTTTGAATCTTGAATATCATGTAATGCAAAAAGTATATTCTCTTTATCTTTTTCATATTTTTGGAGTATATTTAAAATGTTATTCATAATTTTCTCCTTAAATTATGAGAATTAATCTATATAAAACTTTTTTATAATTAAAATAAATTGTATAATTAAAATTATTAATTATAAATAAGCATCCCTCTTTGTATAATGTGTATGAAGTAATTCGTGAGATTTATGAGATAGAGGTTTCTCAAGAAATTCTTTATATATAATTTCTATTGCTGGGTTTTGGTGTGATTTTCTCAATGACATATTTTTATCTTCATTATATAGTCCGCAAGCTCTTTCAAGTCTTCTTTGTAAAGTTGACCCATAAGGTTGTCCACCACCTCCAACACAACCACCAGGACATGCCATTATTTCTATGAAATGATAAGGCATTGGTTTACCTGTTAATTTAGCTTCTTTAACTCTATCAAGTACTTTTCTTGCATTTCCAAGTCCATGAGCAACAGCTGTATTAATCTGAGTTCCTTTTACATTTACTGAAAACTCTTTAACCCCTTCTAAACCTCTACAAGGCTCAAGGTCAACATTTTCAAGAGGAGTTCCTGTTGCAAGTTCATAAGCTGTTCTTAAAGCAGCTTCCATAACACCACCAGTAGCTCCAAAAATAGTAGCAGCTCCGGTATATTTACCCATTAAGTCCGTAGGTTCAGAATCTGGTAGACTTTTTATATCAATTCCAGCTTGATTTAACATTCTTACAAATTCTCTTGTTGTTAAAACGTAATCAACATCTTGATAACCTGAAGATCTCATTTCTGGTCTTCTTGCTTCAAATTTTTTTGCTGTACATGGCATAATTGATACGGAGACAATTTTTGCTGGATCAAGGTTATATTTTTTAGCAAAATAAGTTTTTGCTAAAGCACCAAACATTTGCTGAGGAGATTTACATGATGAAACATTTTCTAATAATTCTGGATAAAATGTTTCAATAAATTTTATCCAACCTGGAGAACAAGAAGTGATAAGGGGAAGATTTTTATTTTTTGATAATCTATCTAAAAATTCCGATCCTTCTTCCATAATAGTTAAATCAGCTGTAAAATTTGTATCAAAAATATAATCAAATCCAAGCATTTTTAAAGCAGAATACATTTTGCCAACAAGATTTGTTCCGGCGGGAAGTCCAAATTCTTCAGCTAAAGATACTCTTATAGCTGGAGCTTCTTGAACAATTACAACTTTTTCTGGATCGTTCAATGCATCCCATACATAATCAATTTCTTGTCTTTCATAAAGAGCACCTACAGGGCAATAAGCTATACATTGTCCACAATTAATACAAACAGATTCAGCCATTTTCCCTGAAGGTGGTTCTATGATGCTTTCAAAGCCTCTATTTGTAACTTCTATAGCATAAACTGTTTGCACTTGTTGACAAACACTTAAACATCTACCACATAGGATACATTTATCAGGATCTCTATGAACTGAAAAAGATGATTCATCTTTTTCATAAGTTTTAATAATCTTTTCATACATAGGGGTTGTAACATTCATTTTATTTGCAAGTTCTTGAAGTTCACATTTTTGATTTTTGATACAATTGAGACAATCATTTGGGTGGTTTGAAAGAATAAGCTCTAAAACTGTTTTTCTAGCATTATCTATCTCTTTAGAATATGTAATAATTTCCATACCTTCTGCAACTGGAGTTACGCAAGCTCTCTTAAGTCCTTTCTGTCCTTTAACTTCAACAACACATATTCCACAGTTCCCTGTTTCTGGAAGATCTTGATGATAACAAAGTTTTGGTATATTAACACCTGCTTGTGCAGCAGCTTTTATTATAGTAATGTTAGATGGAACTTTAATTTTTATACCATCAACTGATATATTAACGAAGTCAGCCATAATTCCTCCAAAAATTATTAATAAAAAAAGTCATTTGGTCAAAGTATAAAAAAATAATTTTTTATTTCAAGTTAATTTTCTATGTTTAAAATTTTTTTAAATAGATCAATTTTTGATTTGTAATCTTTTATATTAATTAATTCATAATTTGAAAGTTTTGTTTCTTTAAATAAGTAAATTTTATCAAGAAAATCAGGTAACTCATCAATATTATGACTTACCATAAAAATTGTAATTGATTTATATTTATATTTTATATATTCCATTATTTTACTTTTTGATTTAATATCAAGAAAAGTGAATGGTTCGTCAAGAAAAACTATTTCAGGATTAAATAAAAATGTTCTTATCAAAGAGACTTTTTGTTTCATTCCACCTGAAAGTTCAAAAGGATAATATTTTTCAAAATTTTTTAACTCTGTTATTTCAATCCACTCATTATAATTTATAGTTAAAATTTCTTTTAATTTTTCATCTATCTTATAAAATTGATAAGGATAAAAAATATTTTCTTTAACATTTTTATACCAGAAAAGTGGAGCTTCTTGCAATAAAACAGAAGAGTTAGAATAGTATTTATCTATTTTCCCTTTATAATTTTTATCGATATTGTTAATTATCTTTATAAGAGTTGATTTACCAGACCCAGAAGGTGCAAAAATAGAAATTTTATCATTTCTATATAATTCAATATCTAAGTTCTCTATTACTTTAAAATTATTAAATTTTTTTTCTTCAATTTTTATTGATAATATTTTATTATTATTATTATTCATTTTGTTTTTATAAATTTCTATTTAATCTATTTTAATTTAGCTTATTTTTATTTTAATTATTTTATTTTTTATTTAAATTTTTTAATTTTTAACTTTGCATTATAAAATATTAATTTTTATTTTCAAAAAATAAAAAGATCCAATAAATTAAAATTATGATGGATTTAGGTATTTTTTAAAAAATGTAAAAAAAAGAAGGTTAAAAATAATTTGTGAACTGGTTATAAATAAAACAAAAATAAATAGATAAAAAAATACTTCTTTCATATTAAAATAGATTCTAGCAACATTTAAGAGATGCCCCAATCCATTTTGAGTAGCAATAAATTCACCTAAAATTACTACCTTAAAAGCAAGACCAAATCCTAAAGGTATATTTGCTGCAAAAGTAGGGATCAATGAAGGAAGAAAGGAGTCTTTTATTAAAAAATATTTTTTATCTGAATATGTTTTTATAAGATTTTCAAGTGGTTGATTTCTTTTTAAGAGTGAAGCTGAAGTATTTATTGCAATAGTTGGAGTTGTTAATACTACTATTAATGCGATTGGGGCACTATCGCTTATTCCAAAAATCAATAAAAATATTATTCCTAATATAGTTCCCGGGATAACTTGAAAAATAAGCAAGGTTGTGCCTACTATTTCATTAATTTTAAAAAGATAGGAAAAAATGCCAATAAATGCACCACTAATAATACTTATAAAAAAACCTATTAAAGTTCTTTTAATTGTAACATTTATATTAATTAATACTTCTTTAGTTAAAAGTTTGTTGAAATTTTGTAAAATAGTAAAAGGGGATGGAATAATATAATCTTCAAAAAATAGGGATAAAATAAACCAAACAAAAATAAATATTAAAAATGCAAAAATATTATTTTTAATATTTGAAAAAAAACTCTTTAAACTTTTCATCAAGTGGTTTCTCTATAATTTTGTAATAGTTAAAAATAGATTTCTCTAAATTATTTCCATATTCAAAATAAAATTTTGTATTTTTTAATGCTTCTAATAGTACTTGTTCTGAAATATTTTGAAAATATGTTTTAGAAATAGTAATAGCTAAATTTGGGTTTTTATTAATTACCTCTATTGCTCTTTCTATTTCTTGATTTAATTTTTTTATATATTCTAAATTTGAAGAAGCAAAAGATGATTTAACAAATGTTCCAACTTGTGGATAACCAGTAGTAATACCTGTGTACTTTACCCATAAATCATAAAAAGAAAGAGATACAAAGATATTTGGAAGATTTTTTATGTTTGAAACATCAGGTTCTGGTAGAGCTACTGCAAATATTTCTCCTTTTTTAAGAAGTTCTACAGATGATGCAAAAGGGAGGTAAATTATTTGAATTTCTTCTTTCATTTTTATATTTTCTTTTTTACAGAAAAATTCAAAAATTTCTTCTATTGGAGACCCAGCAAAAGGTATTGCAACTTTTTGACCTTTGAGTTCATTCAAACTTGAAATTTTTTTCCCATATGTAACTAAACTTGTTAATCCAGCAACATATGAATTAATGATTTTTACAGGGATATTTTGATTAAAAAAGTTAATTCCTACAGATAAACCAGTAGTTAAAATTTGAATATCATCTTTTAGAAATAAAGCATTAGCTTGTGAATGATTTGTAAAAATAACAAGTTCTGTATCTTTTAAATAAGTTGAAGCTATTATGTATGGTATTGATGAAGGTGTAGCTGGAGCATAAATAATAGTTTTCTTAGTAGTAGAAGGAGTAGTAGATTGACCTAAAGTAATTAGTGAAAATAGTAAAATAATAATTAATAAAAAAAATAATGTTTTTTTATTCATAGACCACCTCTGTTTATTTTTGTATTTTTTTTTAAAAATTATTTTTTTTATAACATATAATTAAAATATATTTTTTCAATTAATTAAAATACTCTTACTTTATTCTGTATTATTCAAAATAAAATAATTTACTAATAAATCACTAAAATAGTAATATTTTCTAAATTAATAAAAAATTAACTATTAAATAAAAAAAAGTAAAGAGAATTTAATAAAAATTTTTTAAAAAAAATCACCCTTAAATAAGGGTGATTTTTTACTTTTATTTTATAATTTTAATATATAAAATAGTTTTAATAGTTCTTTTTTTTATTTAATTTTATTAGTTAATTTAATTGTAATGATAAATTAAAAATTGTTGTTCCACTCCATCATTGTTGCTTCATCATCAAGTTTCTGTAATAATGATTGTGCTTTATCAACTAGTGCTGGATCTTTTGGTTTATTTTGCTGATAGAAAGCTTTTAGTGCTTCATCTCTTGCTTTTTTGTATTCTTCATAAGGCATTCTAAATAGCATATAAACATCAAAAAACTTTTGAATGCTTGAATCTTTAGTTTCCTGATAAGCAACCCATCTCCACCATTCCATAACTTGAATGAAACCAGTAACTTTAACATTTTTAGCAACAGCAGCAACAGCAGATTCTACATATTCATCACTAACATTTTTATCTCCTCTCATAGCATAGGATAATTGAGATGTAATTAAAAGTTTTATTCCTTCAGCTATTCTCTGATAAGCTTGAGCTCTAAGAACAGCTTTAGTTCCATCAAGGCTTTGTCCTCTTGAATTAACCCATATATAAAGAAACATTTCATTTGTATTTGTGTCTTTTTCAACATACAATTGAGGTTTGCTTATAAAATTAGGAACAGGCCCTGGCATTGTATCAAGCACTGTTATTTTTGGGTATTCAGGTTGTGCAGGTTGAGGTGGTGTTTGTTGTTTTACTTCATTTTTAACAGGAGTACAAGAAAAAAACAATAAAAAAGATAAGATTAAAACAAAAATTATTTTAATTTTATTCATCATTTTTCCTCCAAAATGATATTTTTTAATATTAATAATTCATTATTGATAAAAATCAACTTAAATAGAAAATAAGATTAAATTAATAGAAAAAATGTTTATAAAAAATATCAAAGATAATATTAAAAAAGAAGATTTTTAATGTTTTTATTTGTAAATAAAATAATTATAGAATTTGATAATTATAAATTTTATAGCTCTAATTCATTAACAATCTTGTTGAATATTTCACCTCTTTCAAACTCATTTTTGAAAAGATTGAAAGAGGCAAATCCTGGAGAAAGTAGAATATTGTCCTCTTTTTTAGCAATTTCAATAGCTTTATAAATAGCATCTTTAAGATTATTAAAATAGTAAAAGATATTTTTAAATCCAGAGTCTAGTAATTGGGATAACAATTTTTGAGATCCATCACCTTCAAGTAGAATAACAGCTTTACATTTTTTGTGAATTGCCTCAACCATATCTTCTAAAGGAACTTTTTTATCAACCCCACCTGCAATTAAAATTACTGTTTGTTCTTTGTATGCAGATAGTGTAGAAGCAACAGCTGCTGGTATTGTAGCTGTTGTATCGTTTATAAAGTTTATACCTTTGAATGTTCTTATTTTCTGGTTCCTGAATTTTAATCCTTCAAAGTTTTTAATAGAATTAATTATAGATTTAACTGGAATTTTTGAAATTAAAGCAGAAATAATAGATGAAGCAATATTATATTGGTTGTGTTCACCTTGCAAATTCTCATTTTGAGGGATTTTTATTAGAGATTCTATGTTATTTCCTTTTTTTATGAATATAAAATCTTCTATTTCCGAGATGGTATTATAAAAATAATTATTCTCTTTAGTTTTTAAAATATAGTTTAATGGTTGATCTTTGTTTATAAGCATAAGTCCTACAATATTATTTTTTAATCCCTTATTTTGATTATCTTCATATAATTGATTAAATCTTTTTTCATCTGAAGAAATACATATAATATTTGATTTTATATTATCTTCTAATATTGAGTTATAAATATAATGATTGTCAATGTTTAATATTATATAATCTTCTTCTTTTTGATAAAGATATATTTTCTTTTTATCATTAAGATAATTTTCCATTGTGCCATAATAATTTAAGTGATCAGGTAAAAGATTTAAAAAAACTGAAATTTGTGGAGAAACTTTATGTTTGCTCATATCATCAAGTTGCCATGAAGAAAGTTCTAAGATATATATGGAGTCAATATTTTGGGGATCAAAATCTTCAAGAACAGAAACAGTAATATTGCCTCCAATTTTAGTATTTGGATAGTAATCTTTATATATTTTGTGTATGAGGGTAGTTGTTGTTGATTTACCTTTTGAGCCTGTTATTCCAACCTTTTTGTTTTTGCTTAATTCAAAAAATATTCCAATATCAGTATCTACTTTTTTACCATTTTCTATTGCAAGTTTTATATATTTGTTGTCCCATTTAATACCAGCTGCTTTAATTATGATATCAGCTTTAAGAAAATCTTCTTCTCTATGTTCTCCTAAAACAAACCTAATATTTTTAATATTTTCTATTTTTTTGATAGAATCTTTGAGCTCATCTTCAGTTTTCAAATCAGTTACTGTAATTTGGCAGTTATAGCTAGAAAGAAATTTACAAACACCAACTCCTCCACCATTTAATCCAAGTCCCATTACAAGGATATTTTTATTATTAAAATCAATAGGTTTATTTAAAACATGATTTATTATTTCCATTTTATCTCCTAATAAATTAAATTATTTCAAAATCATGGTTTATTAAAAAGTTTGGTTTCCAATTCATAAAAGGGTCCCATATTTTGCCATAAATTTTTAATCTTGAAAAATCAATAAATTTAAATTCATCATTTTTTGATAAATTAAGCCATATTATTTTACCTTTAAGACCATAAATATTCTCAACTTGATTTTTATAAATTAATTCAATCCTTGGAGAATTTATAGGTATAACATGATAGTTATCAAAAGTTATTAAGATTGGTTTTTTTATTTTGGAAAATTTAGTTAAATTTAGAAAGTGTAGAATCTTATTCTTAATAAAATTTATGCAGTATTGGTCTTCATTTTTCAAAATCAATTTAGCAAGATAATCTTTATTATAAAGTGCATCACCATAAAAAAAGAGATATACAGGATAATCAAGATAATCTTTTGTTTTTAAATTTTCAAATAAATAGTAAATCTTTTCATAAGGAGATAGTTTATCTTTGATATTAAGAAAATTTATTGCAATTTTGTAATTATAGTAATTTGTAAAATACAAATTTTTTATATCTCTTTTTAGAAAATATTTAACAATTGAGTCTTTATAATTTGAAGAGATCAAAGCTCTATTGTTAAAAATTAAATATTTCATAAGAAAAAAATAATTAAAAATTAATTAAAATCAAGAAAAGAATAGATTAAATAAATTAGTATTTGTATTAATTTGAATATTAAAGAGCAAAAATTTTATTTTTCAAATTTTTTTTATTTATTATAATTTTATAGTAAAAAAGATATAAGATATTTTTTATTTTATCATTGATACAATTTATGATAAATATAGATAAATAAAATTTGAAAAATTTAAAAATTTGTTTTTTACTAAGAAAAGGGTTTTGAGTTATGACAAAAGAACAAAAATTTTATAAAGCATTACAAGATATTTTCATCGGTGCAAAAATTGAGGGTACAGGTGGTTTTATTAACCTGATGCGTATTAAGTCAAAATATTATGAAAAAATAGAAGAACTTTTGAAAAAAGATGTTGATGATGCGTTAAAGAAATATCCTGATTTTCGTGAAGAATTATTTGACAAACTATACAACTTTTTTAGTCGTTATTTTACAGAAAGTGGAAGTATATATTTTAACTCTACCCCATTTCATAACAACATTTACGAAAAAGTTTATACCAACGACAAAGATGTTGTGTTGTTTTGGAAAACGCAAATGCTTTATTATGTCAAGACAGACAGAATATTTCGCAGTATGCCTGTAGAGTTTGATGGCAAAAAATTTGACTTCGATGCTTCTACTATAGAAAATAAAAAAGCAAACGAAAAACGAAGTTTAATTTATGAACTAAAAGAAATAACAGACGACAAAACAATTGTTTTTAATGTTATTTATTCCGAAAAAGGTAGAGTCACAAAAACCGACGATATTCTCAAAGAAATCAAGAAAAAACATATTCAAATTACCGAAGAAGACCTTGAAAGAGCTTTCAGGATTTTTGAAAAACAAAGTGAAGTTGATTTTTTCATAAACAAAAACGCTAAAGCTTTTTTACAAGAACAGTTTAAGCTTTGGAGTTATCAATATTTTTGGGATGAGGTTAATGAATGGACAACCGATAGAGTAAATGAATTACAAATTCTTAAAAATATTGCATTTAAAATAATTGATTTTGTTTCTCAGTTTGAAGATGAGCTTGTGAAAATTTGGAATAAACCAAAGTTTGTAAAGAATAGTAACTATGTTATAACATTCGATAGGATTGCCAGCAAAGACAATGGTTTTGGAGTTATTGAAAAAATATTAAAGGACATCAATATCGAACAACAGGTTAATCAATGGAAAGAATTAGGT
>JAOAHJ010000006.1 GCA_026415295.1 Spirochaetota bacterium
TTTACAAATAATTTTTTTGAATTTAATATAGATTCTTTATATGAAATAATAAACGATGAAAAAAATATTATTAGTAAAGTTAAAAAAGATTTGAATATATTTGAAAATTTACAAATAGACAAAATATTAAAACTAAAAAAATTTAATTTTTTTGAAAAAGATGATTGTAAAAAATCTATAAGCTTTATTGTATTTAATGAATATAATTTTAACAATGAAAGTATACATTTTGAATCTAAAAATTATATAATTAGATTTATAACAGCAAATCCATATCATGAATTTGATAACTATAATAGATTTATTTTATTTCTAAAAAATAGAAATATTATACTAGAGCAAGATTGGGACAAATTATTTTTTTACATTTAATTTGAATTTATTATTTTATATATTAAAATACTTTATATAAAAAAATATTTTTGTATTAATAAATTATTTAGATCTTTTGTGAGGGGAGTTATGAGTTCAAATATGAAGTGGAAAGATAAATTTAATAAAATTGATGAGCTTATAGATATTGTTTATAAAAAATATTATAAACTTAAAGAAGAAAACAATGAATTAAAAAAAAAGCCATCAATACTTGAAGAAGAAAATTTTCACTTAAAGGATAGAATTGAACAATTAACTGAAGAAAATATTTCTTTAAGAACTCAAATTAAAATATTAGAAGAAGAAAACAAAGTTATAAAGAATGACTTTAATTTGCTTAAAGAAAAAACTTTAGAATTAATAGATAAACTTGAAAAATTTGATGAAATAGTTAAAGAAGAATCGGAATTTGAAACTTTTGAAAATGATCATCAAAAAATTCCAGAATCAGAAAATATTAATGAATATAATAATATATCTAATGATAATCAAATATCCAACTCTAAAAACGAAAAAGAACTATCCAATGGAAATAATAGTATTATAAATGAAGATTTAAAAATTTCTAAAAAAGATATTAAACTAGAAATTGATATGGATGACTCAGCATTATAACATAAAAAACAGAAGGAAATAATATGGCAAAGATTAATTTTGAACTATTCAGTAGAAACTTTGAAATATCTTCTGAAATAGAAACTGAGGAATATTTAAAAAATTTAATTCAACTTTTTAAAGAAAAAATTGAAAAACTTGAAAATTTAACAAAAATGGAAGATAAAATAAAACTTTTAGTTTATTTCGCAATAAATCTTCTCGATGAGAATATCAAAATTAAAGAACTTTCTTTAGAATATAACTTAAATCTTATCAATATAGAAAATATGATAAAAAAACTCGAAAGGATAGCAAATGATTCAACAAATTCAGAGTAATATAATTGAAAAAATAAATTATTGCTTTGAAATTTTAGAAAAAGATAAAATTAAAATAAATTTTGATCAAAAAGAAAAAATAAAAAAAAATATTGAAAATTATTCTATAGATAAATATTTTGACTATATAAAAAATGGAATAAATCCAATTATTGATCACACATATTTAAAAGTAGATATAAATTATGAATTAGTTGAGAAACTTATAAAAGAGGCAAACGAATATGGATTTGCTGCTGTTTGTATTCCTCCTTGCTTTGTACCATATGCAAGATCAATAGATAAAAATATAAAAATTGCAACAGTTATTGGGTTTCCACTCGGATATAATTTAGATAATATAAAATTCTTTGAAACTGAAGAAGCTATTAAAAATGGGGCAGATGAAATAGATATGGTGATTAATATTCCTTTTCTTAAAGAAAAAAGATTTTATTATACTTTTAATGAGATAAAAGAGATTAAAAAAATTTGTATAAACAAAGTTCTTAAAGTAATTATAGAAACATGCTATTTGACATTTGAAGAAAAAATAGTAGCTTCTATAATTTCTTATTTAGCTGGAGCAGAATTTATTAAAACTTCAACAGGTTTTGGAACAGCTGGTGCTACTCTTGAAGATATTGTACTAATGAAAATGATTTATGAAGATAGGGGGGTTAAAGCTTCAGGAGGTATAAAAACAAAAGAGTTTGCCTATGAACTTGCTAAACATGGAGCATCACGAATAGGAACATCTTCATCTATAAACATTATAAAATAATAAACATTATAAATTAATTACAATTTAATATATCTTTTATTAAACCACCACTAATTCAATAAAATAATTTCAAACAATAAAAATCTTGTAAAAATTTAAACTAAATACAATTAAAAAACTTTTTCAAAAACTTCTTCTACATGATCTACAAGATGAAACTTAATACCCTTTTTTAAATATTCAGGAATTTCCTCAAGATCAACATCATTACCTTTAGGTATTATTATCTCTTTAATTTTAGCTCTTCTTGCTGCAACTATTTTTTCTTTTAATCCACCAATAGGTAAAACTTGGCCCGTTAAAGTTAATTCACCAGTCATAGCAATATAAGGTCTAATTTTTATATTTCTCGCAAGAGATAGTAAAGAAGTCGCCATTGTAATTCCTGCTGATGGTCCATCTTTTGGTGTTGCCCCTTCTGGTACATGAAGGTGAATTTCTGAATCATCAAAAAATTTAGGATCTATATTGTATTTTTCACATACAGATCTTACATAAGAGTATGCAATATTTGCTGATTCTTTCATTACATCTCCAAGTTGACCAGTTAACTTAAATCCTTTCCCTCCTTTGATATTAATAGATTCTATAATTAAAGTTGCACCCCCCATTTGAGTCCAAGCAAGTCCAACTGCAACTCCTGGTTTTTTAACTTGAATTAAATCCTCTTCTCTTATTTTTGGAGGTCCCAAAAGTTCCCTGATATCTTTTGTCTTAAGATCTTTATTATACTTTTCTTTCATTACTTTTTTTGTCGCTATCTTTCTTGCAATTTTTTCTATCTCTTTTTCAAGGTCTCTTACTCCAGCTTGTCTAGCATAATTATTAATTAAATACATAAACACAGATTTTGACAATTTAATATCATCTTCTTTTAAACCATGTTTTTTTAACTGTTTTGGAAGTAAATATTTTCTACCAATTTCATATTTTTCTTCATCAATATAACCAGAAAGCCTTATAACTTCCATTCTATCAAGAAGTGGTCTTGGAATTGTATCTAAAGAATTTGCAGTTGTAATAAAAAATACATGAGATAAATCAAATGGAACCTCAAGGTAATTATCCCTAAATTCATAATTTTGTTCTGGATCTAAAACTTCAAGTAAAGCAGAAGCTGGGTCTCCTTGAAAAGAAACTCCAAGTTTATCAATCTCATCAAGCATTATAACTGGATTTTTAGTTTTAGTTATTTTAAGTGCAGATATAATTCTTCCAGGCATAGCCCCAACATATGTTTTTCTATGACCTTTTATTTCAGCTTCATCTCTCATGCCACCCAGAGAAAATCTAAAAAACTTTCTATTCATAGCTTCAGCAATAGATTTTCCTAAAGAAGTTTTTCCACATCCAGGAGGTCCTACAAGGCAGAGAATAGAACCTTTTATATCTTTATTAAGTTTTCTAACTGCTAAAAATTCTAAAATTCTCTCTTTTACATCCTTTAATCCATAATGATCTCTTTCTAAAATTTCTTTTGCTTTTTTAATATCAATTTTTTCTTCAGAAAAAGTATTCCATGGAAGAGTTAATACCAAATCAAGCCAGTTTCTTAAAACAGCATATTCAGAAGTATGAGGTTCCATAGAGCTAAATTTTTCAAGTTCTGATTCAACTTTTTCTTTTACCTCACCTTCAAGTTTAAGTTTAGATAGTAAATCTTTATATTTTTCAACTTCGATACTTTTTTCATCTGTTTCTATACCAAGCTCTTTTTTAATCGCTTTAAGCTGCTCTCTTAAAAAGAATTCCCTCTGTTGCTTTGATATTTTTTCATTTATCTGATTATAAATTCTTTTTTGAATTTCAGCAATCTGCATTTGCTTTTGTAAATATTCAACAACCTTTCTCATTCTAAGCTTTAAATCAAATGTTTCAAGAACAACCTGTTGTTCTTCTCGAGTTAAATCAAGCAAATATGCAGTAAAATCGGTAATTTTGGAAGGAGTATCTGCATTAAAAACAGTAGCTTTTACCCTTTCCATAAAGAATCTATTCTGTTCAGCAAGTGATTTAACTTCATCAATTATAGAAGCTTGATATGCACGAATCTCTGGGTCATCTGCATTATAGTTCTCTTCATAATACTCCACATCTGCAAAGATTATCTCTTTTTTCTTATAAAATTTTTTAACTTTGAATCTTTTAACTGAATAAATAAGTAAAGAAATTATTTCTTCAGAAATATTTATCTTTTTAGCAACCTTAATAACTGTTCCTACCTCATAATAATTATCAATCTGATTTAAATCTTTATTAGGATCTTTAACTAAAATTGCAGCAAGATAATTATTTGGTTCTAATTGTTTATTAAGCTCTTCAGGAATAAGATCAATATCAAGATCGATTGGCATTACAATCCCGGGAAATATAGGTTTTGGAAGAACTGGGAATACACATAAGGATTCAGGTAAAACTTTATCAACTTCAACTAAATTAGCCATATTTTCAATCCTTCTTATTAAATAATAATAAATTATAAATAATAATTGTTTTTCATAAAAAATATAATATATTTAACCTAAGAAGTCAATAAACTTGAACAAACAATTAGTTTTCTTTTATTTTAATTATCAATAAATTTATAAAATATATATATTAATATAAAATAATTGAAATAAGTCAGGATTATTTATGAATAAAGAAAATGGATTTAATGATTCCTATTTAAATAAAGATAAAATAAAAGAGATTGGAAATGAACTAAAAGAATTAGCAAAAAAAGCTTATTGTCCTTATTCAAAATTTCCAGTTTCAGCTATTCTAATTACACAAAATAATAAATATTATGGTATAAATATTGAAAATCGTTCATATGGTTTAACTATTTGTGCAGAAAGAGTAGCTATATCAAATGCTATACTAAATGGTGATTATAATTTAAAATATTTATTTATTTATGGTGAAAATGCTGAGTATCCTTTACCTCCTTGTGGAGCTTGTAGACAAGTTATATCTGAATTTGGTAATAAAGATTTAAAAATTGTAATTTTTTCAAAAAATTTAAATTATAAAATATTAACTTTAGAAGAAATATACCCTTTTGACTCATTACATGAATTAAAATAAAGATTAAAAAATAGATTGAAATATTAAATAATTTAATATAAGAATATAAATTCTATACTGATTTTAATTCAAATAAATTATTCAAATCAAATTAATTTATAAAAAAGAATAATTTATTTTTTTTATTTTTTATTCAAAATAAACATTAAAGTTAATGGATTTAACCTTTCTCCATTATATCTAATCTCAAAATGAAGATGAGGCCCGGTTGATTTTCCTGTTGAACCAGTATATCCTATTATATCATTAAAACCTACTTTGTTTCCTGTTTTAACATTTATTTTACTAAGATGCCCATAATATGTTTCATAACCTAAATCATGCACCAAAACAACAAGTAAACCATAATCGCCTTTTTCTCCAGCAAATAAAACTTTTCCCGGATAAGCTGGATAAACTTCCTTATTCTCAGGGCAAGCTAAATCTATACCTCCATGAAAGGCAAGATGACCATGAACTGGATCTATTCTTTTCCCAAAAAGTGATGAAATAGATCCCTCACCTCTTAATGGATCAAGAAAAATAGATCCTAAGAAAAACTGCTTTTGCAATTTTGTAAGTTTAAGTTTTGGAATAAATATTATATCTCCCTCATTTATACTATCTATTTTATTTATTTTTAATAAAATCTCTTTTTTTATTCCATATTCACTTTCTATTCTATTAGGATCTTTAACTTGAATAAAGCCTCCATCCATATTAGGAATAATTAATTTTTTTAACCCCTCAAAAAGAAACCTTGAATATAAATTATTAACAAAAACAATAGTATCTAAAGTTAAATTAAAATAGTAAGCAATAGAATATACATCATCATATCTTTTGTTAATATTGTAATAAGCAAGTTTTAATTCTGGAATATTTTCTAAATCTATGAAAGTTGCTGGATCATTCATTTTCTTTATATCATTTAAAAACTCTTTATAAACAGGATCTTTTTGCAATGGTTCTGTAAAAGTATATATCTCTACTTCCTGACTATTAATATTTGAATTAAAAAAAGGTAAAAATATAAAAGCAATTGACAAAAAAATATAAAAAATCTTTTTTCTCATAAAAACTCTTATGCTTTTTAAAAATAATGAAGTAAATTAAAATATATAAATATAATTAACTTTTTTAGATAATTTTTTAAATTTCAAATCTTAAAAATTCAATGTATTTTATTTAATTTTTTTAAACTCAATTTAATTTTTCAACTTAATATCTAATTCTTGAATTTATTTAATATTTAATCCATACTTTCTATTTTTTCACATTTTATTTTCGGAGTCATACTAAAAAGTTGACTAAAACAAAACTTCTTATAAATTTAGATAAAAAATAGGTTAAGTTAACTCAATTTATAAAATCAAAGAACAAATTTTTATTAATAAAATTTTTTAACTATTTCTATAAAAATTGGAGTTGATATGAAAAGAATATTAACAGGTGACAGACCAACAGGACCACTTCACATAGGCCATTATTTTGGATCATTAAAACAGAGAGTTGAACTTCAAGAAGAATATGATACATTTATTTTAATAGCAGATGTTCAGGCTTTAACTGATAATTTTGAGACACCAGAAAAAGTTAGAGATAATATTTTAGAAGTTACTCTTGACTATCTTGCTGCTGGTATTGACCCTCAAAAATCAAATATAGTTATTCAGTCCAAAATACCTGCAATTGCTGAATTAACTGTCTTTTTTTCAAACCTTGTAACGATCTCTAGACTTTCAAGAAATCCAACACTTAAAGAAGAGATAAAACAAAAACAAAATCTTTTTGGAAATGATAGATTAACATTTGGTTTTTTTGGCTATCCTGTATCACAAGCAGCAGATATATTATCCTTTAATGCAAATCTTGTTCCAGTCGGAGAAGATCAACTTCCAATGATAGAATTAACAAGAGAAATAGCTAGAAAATTTAATACAATTTATAAAGAAGTATTTGTTGAACCAGAACCAAAACTTGGAACTACTGGAAGGATTAAGGGGCTTGATGGAAACTCAAAAATGAGTAAATCACTTGGTAATGCTATATATCTGAAAGATGATAAAGATGAACTAAAGAAAAAAATTTTTAATGCATATACTGATCCTCTAAAAGCAAGAAAAAATGATCCAGGGCATCCTGAAGGTTGCATGGTTTATTATTATCACAAACTTTTCACAAAAAGCTTTGAAAATATTTATAATGAGTGTATAAAAGGAGAAAGGGGTTGTGTTCAATGCAAAGGTGAACTACTTGAAAATATCAATAATTTTCTTGAACCAATAAGAGAAAAAAGAAAATATTATGAATCTAATATAAATAAGGTTAAAGAAATATTATATCAAGGAACAAATAATGCTATTAAACTTACAAATGATATTTTGTTAAAAGCAAAAGAAGCTATGAAAATAGACTATAAAGAAATTTTTTATTAATTTTATTTCTTAATAAATAATAGTAAATCTATCAAAATTAAATTAAATTAAATTGAATTAGAATCAAAAAAATAAAATAGAAATATACTTTGGTTTTTTTAAATACAATAATTATATTTTCTTGATAATACTAATTATCAATTTAATATTTTATATTTAATTTTATACCAAATTTTATATTAATTTTTTAGACTTAATAAATTTCAAATTAGTCTACTTTTTTCCTGTTAATAAGATTTTTAAAAAAGTTATATCTGAAAATTTTGATCTATATTTGCCTTCAAGTGATTCTTTTATCTTTGATGCTTGTCTTACAATCACAATATTTAAAGAAGGAATTATATAGAGTCTTTGTTTTCCAGCTCCTGCTACCATGATAAGGTCTTTAGGTATTTCTTTAATATTGTAAAAATATTCAAGACCATTTTCATTTTTTTTAAGGATATCAAAATTTTCTGATGTTAATTCTCCATTTAACCAAAAAGTAATACCATAGAGTGGATTCACTTTTGTTCCTTTAAAACATTTTTCAAGAATTTCTCTTTTAATTATAACTTCACCATTAATATTTTCATTCCCTTTCAAAATATCGATTATAAACTTCCCAAATTTTGCCCAATTTCTTGCTGTTAAATAAGCTCCAGAAGGTAATTGAGGATTTCCATCTTTATCATATCTCCAGAAACTATATTTTAAATTTATCTTATCAAATAATTTTTCCTTAAGATAGATCAATGGATCTTTACCTTTTAATTTCCTTTTTACAAATTCCCCAAAAACTTGAAAAGGAACTGGTCCATATAGAAAATCTTCACCTTTTTCTTTTATTATTGGATAATTAATAGCTTCAAGATATGTAGGAACATTTCCTTTTTCACCCGGATCAATTCCTGATGTAAGTGTAAGCAGCTCATATACTGAAATATTTTTTTTTCTAGTATCATTTTCCCATTCATTAATTGTATCTGATATTTTTTCATCAAAAGAAGCCATTAAGCCATCCATAATTAATAAACATGCAAGAATACCAGAAAAACTTTTTGTACCTGAAGCAAGCTCATTTGGAGTTTCTGGTCCCCTTCCTGATAAATATTCCTCATATAAAATAGAATTATTATAGAAAACTAAAAAAGAGACTCCATCGTTTTCAAGACTATATTTAGAAGCTAACTTACAATTTTCTATACTGATATTTATGCTATCCCCAAATAAATAAAAATTATTTATAATAGTTTGGAAATAAAAACAAAAAAATTGAAAAATTAAAAAAAATAAAAAAAATATAAATTTAAAAACTAATAATTTTCTTTTCATAATTTTACTTTAATTATAAATAAAAAAAATAAGTAAAAAATTGAAATAAAATTATGCTAAAATGAACAAATAAAAAATAAATAATATAAGTAAATAAAACAATTAAATTAAAAATTAACTATAAATAAATATATATTAAAAAAGTTAAATAATTAAATTAAAATTTTAAATTTTGTTAATTTATATTTTTCTAATTCTTAATTAAATTTTATTATTCTTCTTTCTTTATTTATAACTTCTTCAAGGTTTTTGCCAAAAATCCTTATCATCGGTTCTTTACCAATACAACCATTATCATAAATAATATCGGGGGCTTCTTTTAATTCTTTGCAAACTAAATCTATAATCCACTTCAAAGACATTCCTTCCTGTTCTCTAATTTCCTCTGGTTCTTTTTCTCTGTCAACAAAATAAACTTTTAATCCAGAATTAATAGCATTTTCTATATATTTTTTATCATATTTAGTATTAGTACAACAATTAATGCTTGGAAAATACCTCTTTATTTCTAAAATCATCCTTCCTGTATGTGAAGTTCCATAAAATGATGGTTCCTCATATATTTTTACTTTATCATTTACAAGTCTTATTCTTCCAGGAAATTTACAGATATCATTTTCATTTGAAGCAAATGGTAATGAATATGAATAATTTTTACCAACCTCTGGAATTGTGTAAATACCACTATCAATTATATAATTTTGTATTTCTTTCATTTCTTCTATAATAGAGTATCTATACCAATCTTTTAATAAATTTACAGGAGATGTTATAAAAACATTGCTATGCTTTAGAATTTTATTCATCAATGAAACTGCTGTATCAATAGCATCATATATATTATATTTCATAGATAAAAAAATTAGAACAAGCATTGAAAAAGAGCAACCAGTTCCCCTAAAATCATCTACCTTACTTTTTATATAAACTTTCTCTTTTACTAATTTATAATCTTTATATATAACTTCAACTTTTTCATCAGATGATGTAATAACTATTTTATCTTTAAAATCAAAATTAATAAAAGAATGATTTTGATCAATTAATTTACATAATTTGGCTTCTTCCCTATTTAATATTACAAGATCACAAAAATTAATATTTTTTTTTATTTCCTTTTCATCTAAAAACTTTAACCCAGTAGATGAATAGATTACTGGATTCCATAAAATAAAAGCTTCTTTAAAAATATCTCTTATATATTTTAACAAATCTGGCTCACATAATCCTATTTTGATAAATTTTATATTGTCTTTAAATTTAATTATTTCATCAATAATATCTTCTTTTCTTCTAAACTTAAATCCAAAAGCTTTATCAAATGTTTGAATTGTAAAAGTAGAAATTGTTGATAAAGGTGTTATGCCCATCAAACTACAAATTTGAATATCTTTTATAAAACCAGCACAACCAGATGGATCAAGTCCTGATATTACTAAAATATTACACATAAATAATCACTCTAAAAAATTTTTTATATTTTAAAATCATTAATTAAATTTTAATTTTTAATTAATATCATTGATTATCTTTATTACTTAATATTTAATATTTATAATTTATTTTATTATCTATTATTTATTATTTATTATTTTTTATTTTTTTTAATTTTAATAATTTCATTTAATTCATTTTTTTAATTTACACTTTATTTTTTAACATTTTTTATATTTATTTATATTTTTCATTTTCACTATTTTTATTTTCCAAAAATCTTTGAAAAATTTTAATAGCACAAAATGGTCCACACATAGAACAACCTTCATCTTTTTCTATTTTGGATCTTTTAACATAACTTTCAAATTTATCTTTATCAATAACATAATTTTTCATAGATTCAAAATCCATATTTAATCTTAAATCATTAAATATTTTATTTTTTTCCTTATATTTACCTTTCATTATATCTACAGAAATAGCAGCAATTTTAGCTGCCAAAACTCCCATTTTAACATCATCTTCATCTGGAATTGAAACATGCTCAGATGGAGTTACATAACATATAAAATCTGCCCCATAATATCCTGCAAATGCTGCTCCAATTGAAGATAAAATATGATCATATGGAACTCCAAAATCAAATGGTAAAGGACCTAATAGGTAAATAGGTGAATTTTTTCCATACTTTTTCATAAGCTTAACTGTTGTTTCAATTTGGTCCAAAGGTACATGTCCTGGACCTTCCAAAATTACCTGTACATTTTTCCTTCTTGCTTTTTCAACTAATTCTTCAAATATAAACCATTCTTCAAGTTGTAGACTATCAAGAGAATCATAAATATTACCAGGTCTTAAAGAATCTCCAAGACTCAAAGTTACATCATATTCATTTGCTATATCTAGTATTTCATCAAAATATTTATAAAAAGGATTTTCTTTTTTATTTTTTATAATCCATCCACCTATAATTGAGCCACCTCTTGATACTATTTTCATCAATCTTTGACTTTTTTTTAACTTTTCAACCATATCTTTAGTAATGGAAACATGTAATGTCATAAAATCAACACCTTCTTTTGCATGTTCAAGGAATAGTTCTATAAATTCTTCTTCTTTAAAATCTACAACATTATTTTTTTCTAAATATGCTTTATGAGCTAAATCATAAATCGGAACAGTACCAAATGGAATTTCAAAATTATTAATAAAATACTCTCTCTGCTTTTTTAAATCACCCCAAGTTGATAAAAGCATTATGGTATCAGCTCCATTCTCGACAGCTTTAATAAATTTTCTTTTTTCAAATTCAAAATCATTCAAATTTTTAGAAGTCCCAATATTTGCATTTATCTTTATATGGGTACCTTCACCAATTGCTTTTGGAATCTTTATATTATGATTTTTATTTTTTGGTATAACAATTTTTCCCTCTTTTATTTTATCAATTAAAACATTGAGTTCTAAATTTTCATAGAATGCAATATCTTTAAAATACTCTGGCACTCTATTATTTTTTAATTCCTCTATTATTGTCATAATTATTCCTTAAAAATTTTTATTTAACTTTAATTTTTATTATCATAATGATAAATTTTTTACCCTTAATATAAAACCTATGTTTCTTATTATTTTTTTTAGTTAATTAGTTCTATTAGTTTAATATTATTATCAGTTTTTTATTATTATTTTTTTAATCTCATTAATATCTCATTTGCTGTTTTAATTCCTGATTTTATCATTCCTCCAAAAATTGGACCCATCCTAAATGAATTACTTGATGATGTAGCGGCCATACCCATTACAAATAAACCAGGGTAAATTTCTTTTGAATTTTCTACTACCATTTTTTCTCCATTTTCAGCATTCATTGGATACTCCTTTATTTTTAAATCTATCATGCCTCTATCTACAAGATAGTTTACAATATGAGCAGGATGACCTGTAGCATCTATACAATAATTTGCTTTAATTGAGATGGGATCAATATGTAACTTTAATTTACTAACAGAATTAAAATTAATAACAAATCCACACACTTTTCTTTCTACATTATCAAATAGTATATCTTCAACATTTATATTATTAAATATTTTAGCTCCTGCTTTTGTAGAATTATAGATTAAAGCCCCAGCAAAATGAACTGCATCAATAATTAGAAATTCACCATTTTCAGTATAGTTTATTCTATTTTCTTCAAGAAAATTTTTAATATCATTCTCAACAATAATCTCATTAAAAAACATACCCCCACCCCATATACCACCACCAGGCTCATTTTTAGCTTCGAATATACCAACATTAATTCCATTTTTAGCAAGAATGTAAGAACATGCTAATGCACTTGGTCCACAACCTGCTATTGCCACATCAAGCTCTATTGCTGAGCTAAACTTTTTAAAAAAAGAATCAACAATAAACCTTGTTATTTGTATATCTTTATTCATACAAAACTCCTTATTTTTTATCTATTTTTAATTTTTTATTTATTAAAAAATTTTTAATTTTAATTCTTTTTAATTAAATAAATTTATTTAATTAAAATTATTTAATAAACTTATTAAAAAATTTTAAAAATAAAAAATCCCTCTTAAAGCAGAGGGATTAAATTAAAATAAATTATTATTTTATATATGATCCCTCCGCTGGTATTAACCAGATCAGGTTCAAAGGGTCGAAAGCTTCCACTTTCCTCTCAGCCCCGGAACTCAGGAGCTCCCCCAAATTTAATTACATATAATCATATAAATAAATAATTTCAACTATTTTAGATAATAAAATTACTTTTCGACTTGTTGAAATTTTAATAAAATGAATTAATTATAATAATAGAATTAAATTGTTCTCCTAAATATTTTTTATTTTTTATTATAGTATCTATTTTTTTTATTAAAAAATTAAGGAGGAGGAATTTATGAAAAAAAAGATTTTTTTAATTTTTGTTTTAATTTCTTTTCTTTTTATTTCTACTTCATGTGGTTTATTTAATAAACTATTTTATCCTTATCTTGGAGAATGGGAAAACAGTGGTACAGGAAGCGATGGAAAACTTTACCTAATAAAATTAATAACATCTAATGACTTTTTCGAATATTATACATACAAAGACGGGCTACTCATCCATGCTATAAAAGCAAGAGTTAAATTTACAGCATCTGGAAAGGACACATGGTTATTTAATGGAAATGAAGAACAAAAATATGAAAATGGCAGTTGGCAAGCCTCTTCCAATTCATTTATCGGGAAACTTTACTTTACTGGAGAAGATAAAAATAAAATTTATATTGAAGTTATTATAAATGCTGCTTATCAAAATGTAGTATCTAATGGTTCTATGAATGCTTTTAACTATTTAAAAAGAAAATAAACAAATTGTAAAATTCATAATTACTATATTGTTTTTAGTTATCATTATTTCAGCAAAAGAGGCTATCTTGAATTTAATTATATGATAGCCTCTTTTTGTTTTTTGAACCTGTTGTTCATTTTTATATAAAATTATTTTATTTAATCATTAAAATGAATAATTAAGTTACTATTTATTTATTAAACCATATTTTTTTAAATCAATTTTTCCATCTTGATCTATTTCTATCCCCTCCTGTTGTAAAAGAATTTTTTGAAGAGCATTTCCATAAGGATTTTTAATAACTATAAAACCATCTTTACTAATTACTCTATGCCAAGGAAGATTTAGCTTTTCTGAGTATATATGAAGTATTCTTACAACCTGCCTTGCTCCATTTTTTAATCCAGCTAATTCAGCAACTTGTCCATAACTTATGACTTTTCCATATGGTACAGATTTTAAAATATCAATAATTCTCTGAGTAATTTTTTGCATAAATTTTTACTTAAGCTTTTGAAAATAATTAAAAATTTTTTAACTTTTTAGGGGACTTATTTTTCTTAATTCTGACACTATATTCTTTAATTTATCAATAGTATAATAAACATCATCCTCTACATTTTCTCTTCCAAAGGAAAACCTAATAGTTCCATGTGCCATTTCAGGGTTTTTGTGCATTGCAAGTAAAACATGAGAAGGCTCAAGACTACCACTTGAACATGCACTTCCTGTAGAAACAGATATTCCTTCCATATCAAGTCTCAAAAGTATTGCTTCCCCTTCTATAAATTTAAAATTAATATTTGAAGTCCCTGGTAACCTTAAAACATTTTTTGAATTTATATATATATCAGAGATCTCTTTTACAACTAACTCCTCAAATAAATCCCTTAAATTTTTAACTTTAATTATTTCTTCATCTATTTCTTTTTTCATAACTTCGCAAGCTTTTCCAAAAGCAATAATTCCTATAGTATTTTCTGTAGAAGCACGAAGCCCTTTTTCTTGATGTCCCCCATGGATTAAAGGAAATATTTTAAATTTTTTCTTATTAACGAAAGGATCTTTTAAATATATTATCCCTATACCTTTTGGTGCATATATTTTATGTGCTGAAAATGAAGCAGCATCTAATTTTATATCATTTAGTTTAAATTTTATTTTACCAGCAGCTTGAACCATATCAGAATGAAAAAATATTCCTCTTTCATTGCAAATTTTAGCTATTTCTTCAATAGGTTCAATAACTCCTACTTCATTATTTGCAAACATTATAGAAACAAGTTTTGTCTCCTCTCTTATTAAAGATTTAAATTCATCAACAGAAATTAAACCATTTTCATCAACAGATAAAAAAGAAACATCTACGCCATGATTTGATAAAAATTTTGCAGTATTTAAGACAGAAGGATGTTCTATTGAAGTTGTTATAAAATGAGGTTTAAATTTATAATCTTGAAAAAGAATCGATTTTAAAATAAGATTATTCGATTCTGAACCACCAGATGTAAAAAAAATATTATCAGTTTCAACTTCTAAAAAATCTGCTATTTTTTTTCTGGACTCCTCAACAAGTTCTCTTACAATTCTACCATCATAATGAACTGAACTTGGATTACCGTAATATTCTATAAAATTTAATATCTCCTGTTTTACTTCTGGATGAAGTGGAGTCGTAGCATTATTATCAAGATAAACTCTTCTCACTTTTTTATCCTTAATTTATAAATATTTTTTACTTTTATCTCTTTTTTTAATTTTATTATTTTATTTATATATTTAAGTTTAATTTTTTTTATAAACATAATAATAAAAAAACAATACTACTCCGGTTTATATATTTCTTCATTATAATATTTTTTAACATAAAAAGAAACTCTCTCTTTTGCTTTAGCTACACACTTGCCACAATTAGTTCCAATTTTTGTTCTTTCTTGCAATATCTCAAAAGTTTTTGCACCTTCCAAAACTTCCATTCTTATATCTTCATCAGTTATATTAAAACATTCACATACAACTTCAGATTTATTCTCAATAAAAGGATTTTCAAGACCATTTTTCTTGTAGTAATCATTAATAGCCGCTTTTAAAGCTTTGTCTCCTAAAACAGAGCAATGTATTTTATGAGAAGGTAGACCACCAAGATATTTTATGATATCTTCAGGGGTTATTTTATAAGCATCTTCAAGTCTCATACCTCCATTTTGAGTAACCATAATAGATAAAGCAGATGTTGAAGCTATAGCAGATGCACAACCAAAAGTTTTCCATTTAAAATCTATAATTTTGTCATCCTTTACTTTTATATAAACAGCCATCATATCTCCACATGCTGGAGACCCTACAATGCCAACCCCATCTGCTTTATACTCATCTTCCGGAATCTCTAAAATATTTTTTGGATTTGTAAAATGTTCTTTTACTTTTTCACTATATATCCATCTATCCAAAAGTTTCTCCTTTAAATTATTATTAAATATAATTAAATTTTATTTTTAATAAGATCATCAAAAGTCATATTTTTTAAAAATTCATTTATATGTTTATCAAGAGCTATCCATAGCTTCCTTGCTTTACAAAAATTAACTTTTTCACACTTTTTTCTATCTAATATACAATCAACAATAGATTTATTTTCAGCTAAAATAACATATAGATCATAAATGTTAATATCTTTAGGATCTTTAGCTAGAAAAAAACCTCCTTTTTTGCCTTTTTTACTTTTAATTATACCTTCTTTTGAAAGTTTATAAAATATATTTTCAAGATATCTTGCAGAAAGTTTTTCATTTTTTGAAATTTCTGAAATGGTTGCCATTTTATCTTCTTTTTCAAACAAATAAATTAAAGCTCTTAGTGCATACCTTAATTTAGTATTTATATTCATTATATCACCTTTTTAATAATATTAAGAATTTTATTTAAAAAAGTCAATCAAATATTTTAACTTTTATTTAAATTTAAACTTATGGTAATAATAAATTATCAATAAATTTATTTTTTAATAATTATTTTAATTTCATCAATTAAAATCTCATCTTTAATATCTCCAAATTCGGCAATAAAAGCCAAATACTCTATTTTACTAAAATCAAATTTACCATTTTGTGGTTCTATCCATATTCCTTTATTATTAATCCATGCCCCAGTTTCAAACATTTTATTTATTGGTATTAATACTTCTTCCCATTTCCCTATATTTTTATAATCATAATAATAGGATATCCTCCATGGAATAGAATCTTCACTTTCTTTATTAATGAATCTAACATCTATGCTAAATTTCTTTTTTGAAAATATAAAAAATTTCAAATAACAATTTTGTGGATTTTCTATAATTAAACTTTTCAAAAATTTAATAAATAGTCCTGAATACCGATTTATATTGTTTATTTTAATTGAAAAATTACCTTTATATTTTTCCTTATCATAATAAAGATTTAAATTATTTTTTTCTAACCAACTTTCATTTGCCAAATTATTACCAAAATAATCAGAATATATACTAAATTCTTCATTATTTAAACCTATAGAAAATTTATTTTTAATATCAACTTCATTACTATAATTAAGTCCAAGTGCTTTTATCAAATCTTTATCTAAGTTATTATTAAAATCAACGAATTGATAAGAATCATTAGGATTATTAAATATTCCCATTCCTCCTATATATTCCCACAAAATCCATGATATACTATATTTATCAAATAGTCCTCTAATATATTTATGCCAAAAAATTCTATCGCTTTTCAAACAATTATTCATATAGACACCAAACTCACCACAAAATATTTTTAATCCTCTTCTTTTTGATACCTCTTTAATATTTTTTATTTTTTCTTCAAGAAGGAACAAATCGGAATCTCTTTTATAATTCGAAAAAAGATCTTCAACCCAAGAACCTATTAAATTCTTTGGTACTTCTGGCATATTTATTTCATTATATGGGAAAGGTATCTTTCTAATTTCTTCCATTGATGGTTTTACCCAATCAGCCCCTTGATGTGTAAACAGAAAAGGTTCATAAAAATGAAAATCATATATGACATTTTTACCATAATTAGTTATATCTGATAATTCTTCAAAACCATTATAATTAGCAGGACTTGCAATTATGACTCTATCTGAATCTATTTTCTTTATCTCTTCAATAACTTCTTTTTGAATTTTTTCCCAAGTTTTTGAATTAATATTAAATGGTTCATTTAATATCTCAAAAAATAGCATATTTTCATACTTATTTTTGTAGTAAAAACTTATTTCTCTCCACCACTTTATAAGTTTATTTCTTATCCCTGGATCAGTTTTATTTTCATGATAAAAATGGTTATCTAGTATTATTTTAAGATCAAGATCAAAACACCATTTCAAAATAATATCAAAAAAGTAAAAAAATCTTTTATCTAAATTAAAATCATCTTTCCCATAATATAAAGTTATATTTTCAAAATCAACAGGAAACCTTATTAAGTTGAAACCTATTTTTTTTAAATTATAAAAATCTTCATAGGAAATTGAATTAAATGAAAAAGTATTTAAATTAAAAAACTGAAAATATCCAGCAATATTTATTCCCCTACAATTATCAAGGTTGATATCTTGTAAATTACTAGAAGAAATTAAAAAAATATTTACTAAAACTAATAATAAAAATATTAATAATTTGTTTTTATTTTTCATAAAATATTATTTATAAAATAATAAAAAAAATATTAATAAGAATTTTTATAAATATTTTTTATATCATTTTCAAAAAGAACCTTATAATTTCCAATAGATTTTCTTCTTGTAACTAAATTTTTTGTCCATATATCTATAAAATTTTCTGGAATATTTAAATCTCTTATTTTAGAAGGAAGTCCAATATTTTTAAAAAACTCAGATGTCTTTTCTATAGCTAAATTTGCTTTTTTAACATCATCTCCCTCTTTAATATTCCAAACATTTTCTGCATAATCTACAAATCTCCAAATTGTTTCTTCATTAAGAACATATTTCATCCATGAAGGGAATAAAATAGCAAGTCCCGCACCATGTGTAACATCATGAGTTGCAGAAATTTCATGTTCCATAGCATGGCATGCCCAATCAGTAACCCTCCCAGAAGATAACAAACCATTTAAAGCTAAAGTAGAACTATATAGAATTTGAGCCCTTGCTTCATAATTTTCAGGGTCTTTTAGAACTACCTCTGTGTACTTTATAACTGTTCTTAATATTCCTTCAGCAATTCTATCAATCAAATAAGTATCTTTAGTTGGAGAAAAATATTGTTCAAAAACATGTGCCATTATATCTGCAGAACCAGCAGCAGTATGGTACTTATTTACTGTAAAAGTATATTGAGGGTCAAGTATTGCAAATTTAGGTCTTATACAATCATTATGAATTGCAAGTTTTTGTTTTGTTTCTCTATTTGATATAACGGAATTTCCATTTGTTTCAGAACCAGTTGCAGCAAGTGTAAGTATTGCACCAATAGGCAAAGCTTTTTTAACTTTTTTTTCATCTAGAAAAAGATCCCATGGATCAACTTCTTTACCCTCTTTTTCATTTTCTGTTACATAATAATAAGAAGTTGCTATAGCTTTTGAAGCATCAATAACACTTCCTCCTCCAAATCCAATAATTAAATCTATTTTATTTTTCTTACAAATATTAACTCCTTCCCTAACTTTTTCTATGTCTGGATTTGGTTGAACTCCTTGCAATTCATAAATACTCACATTGCAATTTTTTATTTCATCAAATACCTTATAATAAAGGCCAGATTTGATCAAACTTCCTCCTCCAGATACTAAAAGAATTTTATTATAATTTGATAATTCTTTTCCTATCTTTTTTATAGCATCTTTACCAAAATAAATTTTAGTAGGCATTGTAAGTTGAAAATTTATCATAATAATCCCCCCACAAAAAATTTTTTATTTTAATATTAATATCCTTAACTTTAATAAAATATAAAACTATAATTTTTTTATTTATTTTTTATAATTTTAATATTTTAATATTCAATATATTTTATTTTTTGATTTTCCTAATTTAATAATTTTAATTATATTAATTTTTTAAATTATTACTTTTTATTTTTTCAAAATTATTAAAATTTAACTATACAGAAATTTCTCTTAAATATTAAATCAATTTTACTTTCATAATTTTTTTGTTCCAAAAACTACTCTTTTAACTCCGGAATAATCTTCTTTATAAAAAGAATTATAATTATATTTTCTAAATATATTTTCAACCCTCTCAGCCTGTTTATCATCTCCTACCTCAAAAAAAATATATCCATCATTTTTAAGTATTAGTTTCTTTTCAATATTATATATATAATTCTCATAATAGAAATCACCATCAACTTTTCCATAAAGTGCATTTTTTGGTTCAAAACATTTTATTTTTTTATCAAGATTATTATAATCTAATTTAGAAATATATGGAGGGTTAGCAAAAATAATATCAAAATTATTAATATTAATTTTATTAAATTCAAATTTCAATTTTAAAAAGTCTATTTTTTTTATTTGAAATTTAAATTTAATTAAAAAAATTTTATCAATATTTTCTTCATAATTTTTATTATTACTATTAATTTTATAAACTTCTATTAAATAACTTAATTTATCCTCTTTTTTTAAAGAAAGTATTATTCCTTTATTCCTAAATTCATTTTTATATTTTTCAAAAATATTTAAAAAATTTATATTAGTTATTTTAATTGGTTTTTCATATTTATCTATGCCAATAAAAGAAAAGATTAAATTTTTTAGAAATAAAAAGTTCAAATTTTTAGAAAAATAAATACTTTCAACACAGAAATTTAATATATCAAAAATCAATGAAATAATTAATGCCCCCGAACCAACCCCTACTTCTAAAATTTTATATTCTTCAATATCCAACTTATTATGACTTTTATCTGAATTTATAATTCTTTCATTAAAATTATTCATTTTACTATCATAATTAATTCCTATTTTATCTTTTAAACAATCACTTACTGAACTAACCAAAATTTCACTTTCATGTCTTGGAATCAATACTCCTTTTTCAATATAAAATGAATCTTTGTAAAATTCTCTACTTTTGATAATATAAGAGATAGGTTCTGAAAGATAAAGCCTAATGAAATAGAATATCAATCTTAAAAATTTTAATAAGCCTAATTCAAAAATATAATTATATAATATAATTTTTTCTTTTGAATAACCAGTTAAGTATGAAAAAATTAAAATAAGATTAGAAAAATTTTCTCTTTGATCTTTAAATTTTTTATCTAATTTATTTAATAAATAAAAAAAAAATCTTTTTTTAGTTTAATTAATATTTTATTTCTAAAAATTATTTGAATCATACATACAGAAATTTTTAATATTTATCTCTTGTAAATTCTTGCAAATAAGAAATACCTAAGCCTTTTAATGTGCCAGTTTTATCAAGAATAAAAACAAGAGACTCAAACCAATCTGATAGAAACCCTTCATTTATATTATTTTCAATAAAAGGGGATATTATAAATGGAATATTGTCAATATTGAAATCCCAATTGATCCCATATTTTCTATTTTTATTAGTTAAAACTTTCTCATAACTATAACTTATATTTATTTTTTCAATTTTGTCTGATATTTTATAGCTTTTCAGATATGGTTTTTTAGGTATATTTATCACATAGTAAAAGTGATTATCTATTTTAAAAAAGAAAAATTCAAATTTATCCATAAAAGTAAAATAAAAATTTCTATATAAAACAGAATAACCTTTAACCTCATATTTTTCTTTTACTTTCTTTTTATTTACTAATTTTGAAATTTCAATTTGACCTTCTGTTTCTAAATTTTTTGAAAAAAAAGATTTATTTTTAATATTTTCAGCATTTTCCTCTGTAAAGAAGTTATTTTCTGCTAAAAGTTTGAATTTTAACTTAAATAAAATATCATTTTTATTATAATTTATTTCTATAAATTTTGTGCTTTGATTCCATAAAATATAATTTTTCCCTAAAGAAATCTTATCCTTTTCAATAGAAAAAACATAAAACGGATGTATGGAACTATCCTCAAAAAAATAATTTTTTTTATTTTCATAATCATATAAACAAAAATCTAGAATATAAAAAATTTGTTTCTCAATTACAATTTTATTTAACTTAAAAGAATAACTAAAGATTCTATTTTTTTTATCAAAAACAAAACCTGTAAATAACCAGAATTCATAATCTTCATTAACATGAGGATAGAAATTTGAAAAAAATTCATTATCAGTCTTCTCTTTTATATCTAGAATATTATAATTATAGGTAGATTGACATGAAAGTAAAGCAAAAAAAATAAAACTTATTAATATTAGTGTTTTTATTTTAAGAAATATCAAAAATTTATTAATTTTAATCATAATACAACCTCAAGTAAATTTTAATCAAAATATACTTTTTTTAAACTAAATTTTGAAATTAATTATAACAAAAACAAACTAAAAGCTTGAGGATAAAATATCTTGACTAATAAAAATATTTATTTACAATAATTTTGTGAAATTATATTTAAAAGAAATATTTTTAACTATATTAGTTGTATTTTGTTCTTATATCATATACCTTCTATTTTTTACAGAATATTTAAATTTTTTAGTTTATATTTTTGGTATATCTTTTAAACTTCTCCCATTCTTTTTAATAATAAATTCAATAATAAATCTATTATATATCAAAAAAAAATATAAGCAATTTTTAAATATAATATTTTTTTCTCTTTTATTATTGCCTATTTTTATTAAATCAAATATTAAATACAATTTTTCAAATTATTCATTATTTGAAAACTTTCTTAAAAATAACTCAGTAGCTTTAATATTTTTCAATATATCATTCATTTTTAATTTTATTTATATGTCCATAATCTTAATAGATTTAATAGATTATATTAATGCATCAATATTAGAAAAAAAACTATTTCAAGAAAAAGATATAAAAAATGAAAAAGATTCAATTAACACAGAAAATAAAAATTATAATAAAGAGATACATAAATCTGAAATTATAAAAAATGAAATAAAAGAGGTAATATCTGATAATGAATCTTTAATAGATGAAGAATATAATGAAAATAATTTTAAGGAAGAGAAAATTAAAGATGAAAATTTATCAAAATTTCTAAAAAAAGAATCAATAGAAAATAATAAAGAAAATTTTAAAAATTACAGTAATAATATGGTAGATAAAGAAGAAATTTTTATTACAGAAAATGATATAGAAAAAGATCATTATTTTGAAAATGTTGTAGAAGAAAGGCTTAAAGAAAAAGAAAATGAATTAAATGAAAATATTGTAGAATTAAGTTTAGATAGTTTTGAAACAAATTTAGAAAAAGAAAATAAAAAGAATAGTATTATTGAACTATTAGAACAAAATAAAAATTTTGTTACTAAAATAAATGAAAATAAAGGTTCACTCAATAAAACAGGAGAAATTATAGTAAAAACTTTATCAGATTTTAACATAGAAGCAAAAATAATAAATTATATAAAAGGGCCTACTGTAACAAGGTTTGAACTTGAAATTAATGAGAAGGTAAATCTTGTAAAAGTTGAAAAATTAAAAAAAAATATAGCTTACAATTTATCAGCTAGCAAAATTAGAATTCTAGCTCCAATACCTGGGAAAAAGGCTGTTGGAATAGAAGTACCTAATGAGGAAAAAGAAACAGTTTATTTTGACGATATATTTCTAAGAAATTATGATAGACTTTTAAAAGAATACGAACTTCCTATTATTTTAGGAAAAGATATAGATGGAAAAGATTGGATAATAGATTTAACTGAAACTCCTCATTTATTAATTGCAGGAAGAACAGGTTCTGGAAAATCAGTCTGTATTAATTCTATAATTTGTTCTTTAATTGGACTAAAAACACCTTATGAATTAAATTTAATATTAATTGACCCAAAAAGAGTTGAATTATCTTTATATGAAAATCTACCACATAATTTATGTGAAGTTATTATAAATCCAGACTTAGCTTCAAAAGCATTAAAATGGCTTATAATTGAAATGGAAAAAAGATATGAACTATTAAAAAATAATAAATGCAGAGACATTAAATCATACAATAAAATAGCGGAAAATAAAATTCCTTATCTTGTTTTAATTATAGATGAGTTTTATTCTCTTATGCAAGTAGCACAAAAAAATATTGAAGAATCAATCATAAGATTATCATCTATGTCTAGAGCCGTAGGAATACATCTTATATTTGCAACTCAAAGACCCTCAACAGATGTTGTTACAGGAATTATTAAATCCAATCTGCCATCAAGAATTGCTTTTCAAACAACTTCAAAAATTGATTCTAGAATAATTCTTGATGAAAATGGAGCTGAAGAACTTCTAGGAAATGGAGATATGCTTTTTTCATTTACAGGTTATCCTCCTATTAGAATTCAAGGAGCTTTAATAAAAACTGAAGAAGTTAAAAATATAGTCGAAAAAGTTGCTAACGATTATATAAATTATAAAAATAAAAATATTATTGATGAGATAAATTCTATTGAGAAAAAATTTGATGAGGAGGATTATGATATTAATACAAGTGATCCTTTATTTGATGAAGCACTTGAAATAATTAAAAATGAAAAAAAAGTATCAGCCTCATATTTGCAAAGAAGATTAAAAATTGGTTTTAATAGAGCTGCTAGGCTTATTGAATTAATGGAAGAAAAAGGTTATATAAGCAAATTAAAAGGAGATAAAACCAGAGATATATATATTTGATAAAAATATAATAACTATTTTTATGTTCTTAAACATATTTTGTAATTCTTATATTTTTCAAATTAAAATTATATTTTTTTATTGATTTTTATTCGAGATTTTATATTTTAAAAAAAAGAAAATTAAAAGGTAAAAAATGAATAAAAATTTTAAAAATAGATTTAATATATTAATTTTAGTTATATTTATTATTTTTTTATTTGAACAAAACTTTTATATTCTGAATGCTACCCAAGTTTTTAATATTAATGAACTTATTGAAATAATGAAACAAAAATATTCATCTATTGAAGACTATGAAGGAACAATTGTTTATTTTTCTAAAACAAAATCAGATTCTATAGCTAATGAGAATGAAGGTAAAATATACTATAAATTTCCAAATAAATTAAGGGTATCTTTTGAGAAACCTTATCAATGGGAAATAGTTACAAATGGTAAATTTCTTTGGGTTTACATTTCATCAATTTTTGCTGTTATAAAACAGGATTTATCAAAAATTGGAACTCTTGATTTTGAAAACTCAAAAAAATCATTATCTTACTTACTTAATAATTATTCTTTTAAATTCTTGACTGATGGAAATTTATCTCAATTCAATCAATTTAAAGTATATAAAATTATTGGATATCCTATATCACCAAATGCTGGTTTTGCTAAACTTGAACTTTATGTAAGAGATGATGGATTTATTGTCTATCAAGCAGGGACAACTAAAAGTGGAAAAGTTGTAGTTTATTATTTTAAAAATGTATCTTTTAATGTTTCTCTTGCAGATAATTTTTTTGAATATGAAAATTTTATCCCTTCTAATGTTCAGATAATTGATGAATCAATGAATTAAAAAACATTTTATTTAATATTTAAATAATAAATTTAATAAATATTAAATTAATTATAGAAAAATACTTTGATTCTAAATTTAAAGGATTAAAAATGAATTCTGTTGGAAAAATACTCAAAAATAAAAGAGAGGAACTTCAAAAAACTTTAACCGAACTTGCTAATGAAACAAAAATTTCAAAAAGGTATCTTGAAGCTATTGAAAATGATAATTATGAAGAATTTCCAGGTGAAGCTTACTATCTTGGATTTTTAAAAACTTATTCTAAATCATTAGGTTTAAATCCTGATGAATTGATAGAGCTTTACAAAAGGCTTAAGCTTATTGAAGAGCCAATTCCAATGGAAGAACTCACAAAACCTCTAACAAACAATAAATTGCTAAACATAAAATATATTTCAATAATTGCTGGTATTCTAATAGTAATATTATTTTTTTCTCTTTTTATTTTTATTAACAATAAAACAAAAAAAATTGCATCAAATACAAACGAAGAAAAGATTTCAAAAACAGTCTCAAAAAAACCAACAAATCAAGAAGATGAGAAATTTAAAAACTTTTTTAAGTTTTCAGACAAAAAGATAATAAAAGAATTACTGCCACAAGAAGGAATAAGCATAATATATCCAAACCTTGTAAGTTTACATTTTTTATACAAAGATATTAATATAAATGAAAGAAAAATAACATTATATTTTTATGAAACAAATACAGAATACATAATTAGTGAAGGAGAAGAAATATATTTTAGTTTTTCAAACAATAATGATTCTAATGATCTTCTTATAAAACTTGAATCATTTTCAAGAAATAATCCACAAATTATTTATTTAACTATAGAAAAAATATCTGATAATTTACCAGATTTAAACAATATAGTAGCAAATCAAGTAACCTCTTCAAAAAACGAACAAAATTCATCAGAACAAAATCAATCTATCTTACCAAAATCTTCAGATACTAATATTAATGTTGAAATCAAATCAAGAAAATCTTGCTACATAAAATATATAGTTGATAATAATGAAACTAAGGAACAAATATTAACTCCAAATAATCCTTTAAGAATTTTTGGTAAAAATATAATTGAAATACATATAACACATCTTCCTTTTGTTTCTATAATTATTAATTCAAAAGAAATTCAATTACCTAAATCATTTAATGGGTTTTTAATTATTAAATATATCTATGATGAAACAAGCAAAGAGTACAAAATAACATATGAATTCAAAGAATAAAATTTTTCTCATATCTCTTGGTTGTCCCAAAAATGAAATAATTTCTGAAAAAATAGCTTATATAGCAACTAAAAATAATTTTGATCTAACAGAAAATATTTATGAAGCTAATTTTATATTAATAAATAGTTGCGGTTTTATAGAGGATGCTTTAAAAGAATCTATAAATGAAACTTTAAAAATTAAAAAATTTATTTTAGAAAATAATCTTGAATCAAAAATTATTTTAACAGGTTGCGCTACTATCCCTTTTGGAAAAGACTTAAAGGAATCACTTTATGAAGCAGATTTTATATTAAATTATGATGAATTACTTAATTTTTTTAACTCAAAAAACAATCTTTTATTTTCACCTAGATTTGATATTTCTAAAAATAGACACTATAATTATCTTGCCATATCAGAAGGTTGCTCAAAGAAATGTACCTATTGCATTATTCCAACTATTAAAGGTGAATTTATAAAATATCCAGAAGAAATAATTTTAGAAGAAGCAAAAAGATTAAAATATAGGAATACTAAAGAACTAATCATTGTTTCACAGGATACTCTATCCTATGGAAAAGAACTAATTAGTTTAATGTATAAATTATCAAATATGAATTTTCCATGGATAAGGATTATGTACTTAAACCCTGATTCATGGGATGATGATTTTTTACAAATATATAAAATAGAAAACATTCTAAAATATTTTGAAATTCCAGTACAACATTTATCTAATAATATACTAAAAAAAATGGGAAGAAAAAAAAGTTATGAAGAAATAGAAAAAATAATTTTCTCAATTAAAGAGAGATTTCCCGAAGCTTCTATAAGAACTACAATAATTGTTGGCTTTCCAGGTGAAACTAAAAATGATTTTGAATTTCTCTTAGATAAAATAGAAAAATTCCCTTTTGATATAGTAGGAACTTTTATTTACTCAGATATGTCAAATGCACCATCATATAAATTCAAAGACAAGATTCCTCTAAAAGAAAAGATTAGAAGATTGAATATATTAAATGAAAAGCTAAAAGATATGCATTCAAAAAATACTAAAAAATATATAAATAATGCTTATGATATGATAATTGATAATATATTGAACAATAACAATAAATTTATTATAAATGGAAGAATCTATTCTCAAGCACCGGAAATTGATGGAATTACTATATTAGAAAATCCTAAAAATGATATATTAAAATACAGAAAAGGAAACTTTCTAAAAATTTATATCAATGATTCAATTTTACAAGATTTAATTGCAACAGAAATTAATTAAAAAAGTTAATATTTTGAATAAATTTACTATAAAAAAATATTTATATTATAAGAAATTATTATGAAAAAAATAAAAAAATATATTAATATTCCGAATATTTTAACAATTTTAAGATTTATATTAATAATACCTTTCATAATCTTTTTTAGCAAAAAAGACTTAATTTCTACTATATTAAGTTTTCTTATTTTTATAATTGCTTCAATAACAGATTATATTGATGGAAAAATTGCAAGAAAGTATAATCTTATAACTAAAATCGGGGTTTTTTTAGATCCACTTGCTGATAAATTTCTGGTATTAACTGGTTTCTTTCTATTTTCTTTATATAAAATTATTTTTATTAATATAATTCTTATAATAATGCTTTTAATAAGAGAATTATTTATTACTTTTTTAAGAATAGAAACTGATTTTATTAATCTTAATAAAAATGAAAATAAGGAAGTAAAATTTAATGCTACTTTAAATCTTTTAAATAAAGAAAATGTTAAATTAAAAACTTCTTTTATAGCAAAAATCAAAACAACAATACAAATGTTTGCACTTTCGTATTATTTCATAATTTATATTTTAAATTTCAAATACAATCTGCCAAAGTTCTTATTTAAGGAATTTTCTTTGGTGTTATTTTTAATAATAATCTATTTTGCATATTCCTCAGCATACGATTATATAATAAAAAATAAAAGAGAATCAATTAATACATTATTTAGAATGTTAACATCCTTTTTTTATACTGGATATTTTCCATATTTTCCTGGAACATTTTCATCATTTTTATTTTATTTAATTTCATATTTTATTATTACTTTACCAAATAAATCTTTTGTAAAATTTTTAAGATTTATAAATTTTGATAAAAGTAATAATGTTATATCATATAATTCTTATTTTAATTTATTTTATTTAGGAATTATTTTTTTATCAAGCTTTTTAATAACTTTATTTGTTGGAAATAAAGCAAATGACTTATATAAAGAAAATGATCCTAAGAATTTTACACTTGATGAAATAGCTGGGGCCTCATTAAATCTTTTTTTAACCCAATTATTATTTTTAATTTTTTACAGAAAATCAACCTTTATTTCAGAAAAAATTAATATTTTGGTTACTTTTCTATCCACAAATATAAAACAAATTTTATTAATAATATATATAATAAACTTTCTCTTTTTTAGATTATTTGATATATTTAAACCATTAGGGATTAAAAGAATACAGAAACTAAAAGGTGGTTTAGGAATATTAATAGATGATTTAATTGCTGGATTTTATTCTTTTATTTGTTTTATAATTTTAGTTTTTATTATCTTTCTATTTTTCTTTTGATTTTATCTATATTTATAAAAATAAAATTCCGATTAATATTTAGGTTATAATACTTTTAAAAATAAAAAATTAACATGATGATAAAAAATTTTGATTTAATTAATTATATAAAACTGGCAAAAGATGGAAATAATGAAGCAAAAAATGCGCTTTATAGTAAATATTACTTCTTTATAGTAAAAATTGTTTCCAAATTTTACAATTTTATTAATGATTCAAATAACAACTTCAAAGATCTTCTCCAGGAAGCTTCATATGCTTTCTTTTTATCTATTCAAAATTTTAACACAACCTCTCAAACCAATTTTAATTCATATACATACAAAATTATTAAGAATTATTTAATCAATTATTTAAAGAAAAATGAAAAAATTAATCAATATCTAAAGTCAAATTTTAATTTTTTGGAAATAGAAAAAATTATTTCTGAAGAAATCAAAGAAGAAGATATAATATTTTCCGAAGAACTTTACAATAAAATAGAAAATATTTTTTCATTTGACTTCACAAATTTAGAAAGAAAAGTTTTTTTACACTATCTTAACTTTCAATCATATAATGAGATATCAAAGCTAATTAATGAAGAAAAGAAAACTATAGATAATGCTTTATATAGAGCAAAAAATAAACTAATTTCAAAATTATCTGAAACTGAAAAATCATTTTTATTAAATCAAAGAGGATTAATAGTTGCATTAAAAAATATTCTTGAAAAAATCGAACAAAAAAAGTAAATTTATCTCATAATGGAACAACTACTTACTAAAATTCAAGATTACGCAGTAAAACTAATTGGTAAACCAATACTTGTAATTGCCTCAGCTGGATCAGGTAAGACAAGAATTATAGTAGAAAAAATAAAATATTTATTAGATAATGGTTACAATAAAAACAAACTAGTAGCATTAACTTTTACTAACAAAGCTGCTGATGAGATTATTAAAAGGATAACAAAAGAAGAAAATCAAATCTTTCCATATTTCTCAACATTTCACTCATTTTGTTTAAAAATTATGAAAGAACATCCTGAATTATTTAATATTAACCCTGATTTTACAGTAATTGATGATGATGATCAAGAAGAAATTATAAAAGATTTAACTTCAAAAATTAAAATCAACAATAAAAACAATTACTTAAACGATGAAATTTATTCTATTAACTATTTAATTGACAAAATAAATTTTATTAAACTTGATAAAATTGATTTTAACAAAGAAAAAATTGTTTATAAAAAATTAAAATTTGAAAAAGATAATTATGTTAAAACTATTTTTTATGAATACGAAAATTTTTTAAGAAAAAACAATCTATTTGATTTTCAAGATCTATTAATATTTTCTTTAAAAGGACTTATAAATAATAATACTAGTAATTTTTTTAAACTTAAATTTGAATATATTTTGGTAGATGAATATCAGGATACTAATTGGATTCAAAAAGAAATATTAAAAAATATTTATAATGGTAATAACTTGCTTGCAGTTGGAGATGAAGATCAAGCTATCTATTCATTTAGAGGAGGTGATGTTAATAATATATTGAATTTTGAAGTTGATTTCCCCAATTCAGAAATTATATTTATGACTGAAAATTTTAGATCTGGGAAAAATATTATAAATTTTGCTAATTTCATAATCTCTCAAAACAAAAATAGAAGAAAAAAGGAACTTAAAAATGCTTTAAATAAAGAAGGAGAGGTAAATTTAGTTAATACAAATACAAATTATGATGATTCTTATGCTATAGTTTTTATAATAAAAAACTTAATTAATCAAAATTATAAACTTTCTGATATAGCAATTTTATACAGAGCAAATTTTCAATCTGGTTTAATCGAAAAAGCTCTATTAGAAGAAAATATTAGTTATATAATTTATGGAGCAATATCTTTTTTTAAAAGAAAAGAAGTTAAAATTGCTTTTGATTTCATTGCATTTATTCTAAATCAATCATCAATTTACCTCTTTTCAAAACTTATTAACATTAATAGAATAGGTATAGGGCCTAAGAAAATTGAAGATTTTATTCATTTTGCAAAAAAAGAAGGTTTTGTTCAAGATAACTCAATAGTAAACTATCTTATAAAATACAAAAAAAATAGTGAATTTGTAAACTTTGGAGAAAAAATAATTGATCTTATACAATATTATAACTCACCTGTAGAATTTTTAATAAAATTAAAAGATATTTTTAAATTAGATGAATATTTTATTAAAATATCAAAAGATGAAAAAGAAATAGAAGAAAGAAAAGAAAATTACGAAACTTTAATAAAAATAGCACTTGAATTCAAAAACAAATTAAAATCTTCAACCATTAAAGATTTTTATGAAAAATTTGTTTTATATAGTAGAGAAAAGAATTCTAATGATTTTAATGGCGTTAAATTAATGACTATACATTTGGCTAAAGGCCTTGAATTTCCTATAGTAATTATTTCTGGGGCTACTAATGGTTTACTCCCATTAATAAGATTAAAAGATATTGAAAATGCAGATATAGAAGAAGAAAGAAGGTTATTTTATGTAGCTTCTACAAGGGCAAAAGATATTCTTTATATTACCAGTTACTCTTTAACTAATTATTCATATGAATATATAATAAATAAAATACAGAATACAAAAAAAGAAAACTTAAAAATATTTTTGCAAAATTTTGGAAAACCTTCCTTATTTTTAAAAGGTATAGAAAATTTAAATTTTGTTAATTTTTATTTCTACAATTCAAAATTAAACCAACTAATAAAAATTAATAATCAATTAAATCTTAATAAAAATAATAAAATCGAAAATAATCTAAGCACAAAAGAAATATTAGATATAAACATTAATGAAGATTTAATTATTAACCATAAAAATTATGGCAAACTAAAAATTATCAATATTATAGAAATATCAAAAAATATAAAAATTTATGAATGTATCAATAATAAAGGTGAAAAAATAAAAATATTGATAAATTAATTTAATTTATTATAGTTTCTATGTAGAATTTTTTAATAAAGAAATTCTGGAGGTTTTAATGATAAAAAAAGATAGTTGGGTTAAAATAGAATGTATTATATTAAAACCTGAAGAAAGAACAGCAAATATCCCTGATGATACAAAAAAAGTTCCTTATATATTTCATGCTATAGGTTATCTTAAAAAAGATGCAAATATTGGAGATATTGTTGAGATAAAAACTAGAATTGGAAGAACACTTACAGGAAGACTTATTGAAGAAAATCCTACTTTTAGGCATAATTTCGGAAATCTTGTTAAAGAGCTTGTAGATATAAATAATGAATTAAAACAAGAATTAAAAAATTTATAATAAAAAATTAATATTAAAAAAATAATTAATTATTTTAATCATTAAATAAATAATTAAGAAAAATACTTATAAATTAAATTTATAGGGTAAAATTATGAATGAAAATATTAAATTGAATGATAAAAGTTATGAAGCAGTAATGAAAAGAAAAAATGAAATAATGAAAAAGTCTCTTGGAATAGATTACTCAAAGTATTATATTTCCAATATCGCTTTTGATTATGAAAAAATGATGGAAGATGTTGGTTATTCAGTCCCTGAAATATTAAAAATTCAAAATAGATTTAAGGTTGGAAATACTCCTTTATTTTACCTTGAAAACATTACAAAACTTGTAAGAAAATATGCAAAAAAAGGAAAAGGTGCTAAAATCTATATAAAGGATGAAGCAGCAAATGCTTCTGGATCATTTAAAGCAAGAAGAGCTGCTTTATCTGTATATTTAGCAAAAAAACTTGGATATAAAGGAGTTGTTGCTGCAACTTCTGGAAATTATGGTGCTGCTGTTGCTTCCCAATCTGCTATGCAAGGTTTAAATTGTATAATAATTCAGGAAGTTTTTGATTCAAGATTCGTTGGTCAACCAGAAATTGTTGAAAAATCAAGGCATTGCGATGCATATGGTGCTGAAGTTATTATGTCTTCTGTTGGTCCTGAATTATTTTATTCTCTTTTATTAACACTAGAAGAAACAGGTTACTTCAATGCTTCTTTATATACCCCATTTGCTATAGCAGGTGTAGAAACTTTAGGATGGGAATTGATTCATCAAATGAGAGAAATTGAAGGAAGAGATCCAGATGCAGTTATCATTACACATGCAGGTGGTGGAAATTTAACTGGTACAGCAAGAGGAATATTAAAAGCTAAAATAGAGCTTAAAGAAACTAATTATACTGAAATAATAGGGTGTTCAGTTGATTTAAGTGGTTTGCATATGGCATCAGATAATGATTTTAACAAAAAATCTTTTACAACAGGACATACAGGATTTGGAGTTCCTTTTGCTACTTGGCCAGATAGAGCAGATACACCAAAGAATGCTGCAAGACCATTAAGATATATGGATAGATACATTACTGTTACACAAGGTGAAGTTTTTTATGCAACTGAGATGCTTTCAGCTTTAGAAGGCCTTGAAAGAGGCCCAGCTGGAAATACTTCCCTTGCAGGTGCTATTAATCTTGCTATGGAAATGGATTCTAATCAAATAATTGTTGTTCAGGAAACTGAATATACGGGGGCAGGAAAACATCCTCAAGCTCAACTTTCCTTTGCTAAAGAAAATGGTATCGAAATAAAAAGAGGAGATCCAAGAGATTCTATTAATGGTAAAAATATTATTTTACCAAGAAATATTTCTGATTTTTATCTTAATGAACTTGATCTTAAAAATTTGAAAAAATCATATCTTAGAAATATAATTAAAAATTTCTATAATGAAATAATTACAGATGTTGATTTAGAATTTTTATCCTTTGATATTAATGAAAAAATTAGTTGGATTAAAGAAACAATTTTTGAATTATTAAATGAAATAAAAAAAGAAAAAAATAAAAATTAAAAAAGGAGTCAAATATGAAATCAGGACTTGAAAGAAAAGATGATTTTGAAAAAAGAAGAGAACATTTAAAAAATTTATCAGATGAAGAATTAAAGAAAAGATTTTGGGAATTAACAGAAAAAATAGTAGATCCCTTAGTTAAATTAGCTAAAACACATACATCTCCATCAATTGAAAGATCAGTACTATTAAGAATGGGATTCAATTCTATTCAATCTAAAGCTATTGTAGAAGAAATTATAAAAAAAGATCTTTTAGGACATGGAGCAGGAAATATTGTCCTTAAATTAGCAGAAAAAGAGAGGATAGATTATCTTAAAGCAGGACAAAAAATTATCGAAGGGTACCCAATAGAAAATTTATTCCAATAAAATTAGGATTTATATTAAATAGATTTTTTATTATAATTTTTGGATAAATTTATGATAAAAATAAATTTATATGAAATAATTTTTATGAAATTTTAGTATAAATTAAGGAGTATTATATGAAATTAGATCCAAAAAAGAAATTAGATTTTAAATATATACTTTCAGATTTAAAAAATTTTAGAGCAAAAAAAAGAGGTTGGGTGTGGAGAGAAAAACCAGAATCTATAAAGTATGGTGAACACACATATTATGATCACTCCACACCTTTAAAAAAATCCATACCTCTCCCTGCAGCTAAATATTTCGGGAATATTGATCCACAACCAAAACCAATAATAACTACAGAAATAGCTTCTGGAAGATTTGAAGATGACATAAGAAGAATGAGAATGGCAGCATGGCATGGGGCTGATCATATTATGGTTATCAGAACAACAGGACAATCACACATTGATGGATTAATTGAAGGAACACCTGAAGGTATTGGAGGTGTTCCAATTACAAGAAAACAAGTAAGAGCTACTAAAAAAGCTTTAGAATTAATTGAAGAAGAAGTTGGTAGACCCATAAATTTCCACTCTTATGTTTCAGGTGTTGCAGGACCAGAAATTGCAGTTATGTATGCTGAAGAAGGTATTGCAGGTGCTCACCAAGACCCACAATACAATGTTTTATATAGAAATATAAACATGTTTAGATCTTTTGTAGATGCTGCAGAAGCTAAAAAAATTATGGCAGATGCACATATTTTTCAAATTGATGGAGCACATAATGCAAATGCTACAGCAAAAAAAGCTTGGAATGTTAGACCTGAACTTATGGTTCAACATGCAATAAATTCTCTTTATTCTGTAAAGGTAGGGATGAATCCTTCAAACATTGGTCTATCAACTGTGCCACCAACAGCTGCACCAGCTCCAAAAATTTGGTACGATTTACCTTATGCTGTAGCTCTGAGAGATTTGTTTTCTGATTTTAAATTCAGAGCTCAACAAAATACAAGATATGTTGAATCTGATACTGATGAAGCTACTATTACACATGTTATTGATACTTTAATATCAGCTTTAACATCAGCAGATATTCAGTCTACTATTACTCCTGATGAAGGAAGAAATGTTCCATGGCATATTAATAATATAAGAGCTGTAGATGGAACAAAACAGGTTTTTAACTCTCTTGATGGTATAAAAAAATTAGTAAAACTCGATATGGATGGCCCTCTTGGGAAAATGGTTAGAGAACTAAAAGAAAGAGCTGTTTTATTTTTAGAAGAAATAATTGAGGTTGGTGGATATTTTGAAGCAGTATCAAAAGGATATTTTGTCGATTCTGGGTATTATCCAGAAAGGAATGGTGATGGAATTGTAAGAGAAAAAGATGGAGGTGTGGCTGCAAATTCTATAGTTGAAAGAAAACCTGATTATTTTGCTCCTGTATGTTCTCATTTTGGAAATAATAATATTCCCTCAAAATACAAAAAAGCTTGCGATGCTATAGATGGATGTACATTATGTAAACCCGAAAAAATTCAATTCATAGATGAATTGGATCCTGAAGATAATGTTGAAAAAAGAATTAAAAAATATTTAGAAGATGAAGAAAAAGGTATCATTAAGCCTGAAGCTGAATGGCATGGGGATGGTATAGTTACAGTAGAAATGGTTATTCCAACCTTTTATGAAGCAGCAGAGGTTGCTGCACTTGAGTTTGCAAAGAAAATGAATCTTGAAGATCCTCAAATAATTCACAAAAGAGTTCTTCATCCAGCTGAAGCTTCTGCTTTCTTAGTAAAAGGAAAACTTAATGCTTCAATTAATTTATCTGATATTAAGATTCCAGAAAAAGAAGAATATTTAAGCGATAGTGAAATAGAGGAATTTGTTAAAAAACATGATTTAAAAGTTGTTGGTGCAACTGTTGGGGAAGATGAGCATTCTGTAGGAATGCAAGAAATTTTAGACATTAAACATGGAGGAATTGAAAAGTGGGGATTTAAATGCTATTATCTTGGCACCTCTGTACCAGTTGAGAAACTCGTAGATGCAGCGATAGAGGTTGGTGCTTGTGCAATACTTGCTTCTACCATAATTACTCATGGTGATGTTCATAGAATAAATATGAAAAAGCTTGATTCAATTTGTAGAGAAAAAGGAATTAGAAATAAGATATTATTAATAGGAGGAGGAACTCAAGTTACAGATGAAATAGCAAAAGAGTGTGGATTGGATGCAGGATTTGGAAGAGGAACTCATGGAATAGATGTTGCTAATTTTATAGTTAAAAAACTTAAAGGAATAAAAAAATAATAATCATATATCTTTATTAATATTAATATTTTACCTACATTAATATTTAATTTTATATAAAACATTAATTTTAAAATTAAAAATAAGGATATAAAAATGGCAGAACTTAGTAGTAAAGATTTTTATTTTGTTCAAAAAATAAAATTAAACAAACTATTATTAATTTCTACAATTATTTTACTTACTGTTCTTTCCTACTTAATAACATCATTATTTCATCTTTTAAACTTACCTGTTTTTGCTATACTTCCTCTTCATTGGCTTATTTACTTTTTTACATTAATATTTGGGTGGGAAATTACTTTACCTGTTGCAATTTTTGCACCTCTATTCTCATTTTTTATTTCAGGTAGACCTATTTTCCCAATTTTAATTTTTATCTCTTTAGAACTTGCTACTTACTCTTTAATAGCTGATCTTCTTTTTAAAAAATATTTTTATAATTCAAAATTAAAAAATAAATTTTTATTTTCATTCATTTTTATTTTTATTTCTTCAATAGCTGGGAAAATTATTTATATAATTTCAAATTTTATTTTTTCAATAATTTATAACATTATTAGAAATTCATCAAATCAGTTTAATTTAATCCAAATTTTAAAATCTTTTTTAATAGGCTTATTTTCATCATCTATATTAATAATATTTTTTTCTATTTTGTTCTATTATAGATATAAATCTAAAAATTAAATAAAAAATAGGAGTAAAGGAAAACCTTTACTCCTGGAATTTTTTATAGAACTAAATTTTTACTTTTTTTTATATAATTGTTAAATTTACTAAAATCTACTTTTTATCTATTCGAAGTTAAAATATCTTGTTAAATTAGATATTTTAAAAATAATTTATTAATTATCATTGTTTTCTTCATTAATAATTTCTTCTTCTAAAATATTTTCTACCTCAGTATAACTTTTTAAATTCAATATCATTTTCTCTGTATCAAAATTTTTAATTATTTTAAGTATTTGATTATAAATTTTTATTATTTCTACTCCATCAACAAGAACATTGTTAATTCTTAGTTCGTAATGTAGATGAGGCCCAGTGGCAGAACCTGTAGCTCCAACTTCCCCAATATATGTGCCTTTTTTTACAAAACTTCCATCATTTACAACAATTTTACTTAAATGAAAATAGGTTGAATATATTCCATATCCATGATCTATTACTATACAGTTTCCCCTTATATCTTTAAAACCAGCAAATCTTATATAACCATTATTCGTAGCATATACTTTATCTCCTTCTTTACCTTTAAAATCTACTCCATAATGATAAGAAATTTTATAAATATTGCCATTTGAATCTTTATAAGCTCTTGCTAACCCAAATGGAGACGTAATAATGTTTTTTTCAAGAGGATAACTAAATGGTAAAATAAAATATTTCTCTTCTATAACTTTAGTATAAATTTTTTGAAAAAATTCTCTTTCTAGAATAGAAATATCTTTTTGTTGAGATAGATTTACCATATTTTGAGTAGCCTTTATTGTAGTGCTATATTTCTTTTCATCCTTTTTTTCTTTTTCAGGCAAAATATAGATATATTTAAATAAGATCTTTTTCGAACTCTTCTCTATAATTTTTAATTCTAAATTTAAATTTTTATAGGGGACATTTATAGAATAAAAACATAAATACCAGTTATTGTTTTCAAATAATTTCATAAAATAAAACTTTGCATAATCAACAATTATATTATTTAAAAATTCTTTATCTTTTGAATAAACAAGAAAAAAATGTGGTTTACCAGGTTGAAAATCTTTTGAAAAAAAATAAACAGTATTATTGCTTTTATCTTTATAGTTTAAAAGATCAATTGAATCAGAATAGGTAATATTAAAATTTAATATAATAATAATAACAAATATTAATAGTAATAAAACAGTTTTTATTTTATTCATAGCTATTTTTTTGATTTTTTAAAATAATATATTTTATATTTATCAAAAATTTTATTTTTTACATTTACTGTTTAATTCTACATCAATTATATAAAATTTATATAAATATATTATATCTTTTTTATATATTTTTCAATAAATATCGATAAATTTTGTTTTTATATTTAAAAATTAAAACTAATTTGTCCCAAATTAATTTCAATTTTTAAAATTTTAATTTGAATATTTTAATATGTTTAATTATAATTTATATAGAGTTATAAAATAAATTAGCAGAATAAATCCAAAATATTAAAACTATGAGTACAAACTACCTAAAAATAGAAGGTAAATATAATATTGCTATTGTTTATACTAAAAATATTGATAATTCAGCTATTGATCAAATTAAAGCTCTTGTCAACTTAGAGTTTTTTAAAGATTGCAAAATTGCTATAATGCCTGATGTTCATGCTGGTGCTGGATGTGTTATAGGACTTACTATGACACTAAATAAATATGTAATTCCTAATTTAGTTGGAGTTGATATTGGTTGTGGCATGTTAACATTAAATATAGGTAATAAAATAAATCTTGATTTTGAAAAGCTTGATAATTTTATAAAAAAAAATATTCCACATGGATTTGATAAAAATAAAACAATTGATACAAGAATTAAAAATGAAGATCCATATATTGAAAAAATATTAACCAATTCTTTTGAGAATACAAACATAAAAATTAACAAATTAGATGATTTTGTTAATCAGATAGAAAACATTTCAATTAAAATCGGAATTTCTCCTGAAGAACAACTAAGATCACTAGGTTCTTTAGGTGGTGGAAATCATTTTATAGAAGTTGATAAGGATGATAAAGAAAACTATTTTTTAGTAATTCACACAGGTTCAAGACATTTTGGATGGCAAATTGCAAATTATCATCAAGATATTGCAAAAAAATATTGTCAAAAAAAAGGCTATAAAGTTAGCAGTTCTCTTTCATTCCTAGAAGATGAAAAAAAAGAAAATTATCTATTTGATATGAAAATTGCTCAAGTTTTTGCTAAAGTAAATAGATTTATAATTGCTTCGAGAATATTAGAATTTTTAGATGTAGAATTTAAAAAGATTGACCATTTTGAAACAATTCACAATTACATTAATTTCAAAGATAATATTATTAGAAAAGGGGCTGTATCAGCATACAAAGGAGAAAAAATATTAATTCCAATAAATATGAGAGATGGGAGTTTAATATCAATAGGTAAAGGTAATTCTGATTGGAATTTTTCAGCTCCTCATGGTGCAGGTAGAATAATGTCCAGAAATGAAGCAAAGAAAAAGCTTTCTTTAGAAGAATTCAAAGAAACTATGAAAGGAATATATTCAACTACAATCAATAGAGATACTCTCGATGAAGCCCCTTTTGCTTATAAAGGAATAGACGAAATAATAAAAAATATTACTGAAACAGTAGAAATTGAAAAAATAATAAAACCAATCTATAATTTTAAAGCTCCAGAATAATAATAAATCAGCCTATAGGGGATTTGAACCCCTGTCTTAGCCGTGAGAGGGCTATGTCCTAACCCCTAGACGAATAGGCCTCAATATATATTATAATTTCTATACTTTTTTATCATTTTTTAAAAATAATTCAACTTTTAAAATAAGATTTTTTAAATATTCAATTTTTAATATTAAAATATTTTTAAACTATATAATATTCCTCTATATAACTTATTTTCATTTAATTTTTTTTAGATAAAAATTTGATTATATTTTATTTATATTCTATAATTAAATTAAAGGATTAAGTTTATGAAATTTAAAATAAATTTTTTTAAAATATTTAGATTAAGTTATTATAAAAAATATTTTATTTATATCTTACTTTTATTTTATCTTTTTTCTATTTTATCATGTCATCAACCATTACAAAATAGTTTTTCTATTGTAAATCCAAAAACTATTCTGGTAGGTAATTCTGCAAATTCTACAATTGCAAATAAATGCATCATTGATAAAAACAATGATATAATAGTTGTTGGAACTTCAGATGGTGTTTTATATGGTTATGGATTAATTGGAACTAAAGATGTTTTTGTATTAAAATATGACTCAAATTTAAATGAACCTCCTTTAGTAGTTAAACGATTCAATTGTGAATCTTCAAATATAAGTGTTTCATCAATTATTGCAGATAGTAAAGGTAACTACTTTATTTGCGGAATAACCCAAGGTAACTTTAATTTTCAAAATAAAATTGGATTTCAAGATATATTTATTCTAAAACTTGATGAATCTTTAAATCCAATATTTACTAAGATTATTGGTTCTCCAAATGGTTTTTTGCATGCTTCTGATATTAAAATAGAATCATATGACAATATTTATATTACAGGCTATACTTACAATTCTTTTAATGGCCAAATAATTAATGGTATTCAAGATGGTTTTCTAATAAAGTTAGATAATAATGGAAATCTTTTATGGACTAGAATTTTTGGAGTTAAAAATAGTGAAACTTATGGAAATGAAATGACAATTGATAATAATAATTATATTTATATTACTGGATCAACTAAAGGAAATTTAAATGATAAGATAAAAAATGGATATGAAGATTTATTCCTTATTAAATATGATCAAAACGGAAATCAAATTTTTACTATTTTAAATGGTGCACCAAATTCAAATACTTGGGGAATAAATATATTATCTGATAATAAAGGAAATATTTATGTTTTTGGAGGAACAACTGGAAATTTAAATGGAATTTCTAAAAAAGGACTTATTGACACTGTAATATTAAAATATACAGATAGTGGCACAAGAATATTTACTATATCATTGGGGGGAAATTCTTCTATACTTTTACCAAAAACAATTAGTAAATCAAAACTAGGGTTTTTGTTTTTAGGAGGAACATTTGAAGGAAATATTATTGAAACTCAGTTTGGAACTATTACATTAAAAGGCAATAGAGATCTTTTTATAATAATTTTTTCAAGTGAAGGTAATTTTAAAGATATTAAAGTTTTAGAACAACCAAATGCTATATTAGAATTAAATACTCTTCTTTTTGATAGATTCGATAATTTATTAATCCTGGGAAATTCAAACAATGGTTATCGTAATTTCCCAAAAATTGGAAATATTGACTTTTTTTTAACAAATGAAATAAATTTAAAATAAAAAACTGCGGGTGAAGGATTCGAACCCTCACAAACAGATCCAGAGTCTGTCGTGCTGCCATTACACTAACCCGCAATATATAATTTAATTACTAATTTATTATAAAATCTATTGTAGACTATTTTTTATATATCATTATAACTTTATTTATAAATTTAATTTTTATTGAGTATTTAATTCTAATAACCATTAGAAATTAACAAACCTTTTAAAATTGTCAAGATTCTTATTTTATGCTTCCTCTTTTATTGAATTTTTTAATCCAATGTTATTTTTTATAATTTTTATTTTAGGAAAAAATAAACCTGTTTCATTTTTATATTCTAAATATTCTCTTCCTAGATACTCACACAATATTTTTTCCTCTTTTGGTCTTCTATATATCAACAGTATAGTTAGACCAAATAACTATACAAAATAAACAATATAATTTGAAAGAATTATTGAGATTCCAAAATGAAAAAATATAAAACCAATATAAATGGGATGTCTAATATTGTAAGGACCTTTTTTTACTACTCTATGTTCTTTCTTTACTTCTATAACCGATGAATACTCTCCATTAAGTATAACACTTGAAATACAAATTAAAAACAAACCAAAAAGAGATAGTAAAACACCAATAATTCTAAATATAATAAAGGTAAAAAAATTAAAATAAATAATAAATTTAATTTTTAATAGAAGCAAAAATAGAATTATAATTTCTAAAACTGTCAAAACTTTTAAGATTATTTTATCTAATCTTACTACTTCCCCAAACCTTATTAAATAATCATCTAAAACTTTCTTCTTTTTACTTAATTGTTCAACCTTTATTCTTATTATTGCATAAATGATATAAAGGAAACAAACTAATATTATAAAATATCTTTCCAAAATAATCTTCTCTTTAATTTTAATAAAATTATAATAATAAATTATATAATAGACAACTTTATTAAAATATAAACAAATTTAAACTATTTTCAAAATAATTCAAAAAGTTATTTATTTAAAAAATTGATAAAATTATTTTTTTTGATAAAATAAATTAGGGAAAATGTATGGCTAAAATAAGTTATAAAAGTTGTTGTTTGAATAAACTTCATAAATTTATATATCAACAAAACACTAATAGTTATAATTTTGTTGAATGCTGCAATTTAACTTATTATGTATTGCCTTATAAAAACGAGAATTTGTCTATAGTTTTTATTAGAGAAAACTCAGAACAAGATTATTACTTTCTCTCAAAAGATTCTAAATTATATAAAGTTTTTAATATCATAGATAAAAAAGAGGAAAGAGAAATAAAAATAAAAGAGTTTTTGGAAAAAAACAAAAATATTTTTTAATTAAATCTTAATAGGATATTGATAATGATATCTACTAAACTAATAGCTGAAATTGGACTTAACCACTGTGGAGATATAAATAGAGCAATTAATTTAATAAACAAAGCTATAAATTCAGGGGCTGATTACATTAAATTTCAATATTTTAAAAGCGAAAACCTCTTCAATTTTAATGAATATAAAAAATTATTAAATTTGAATGATATTTTTAATAATAAAATAGATAAATTGCTCTTAAATGATCAAGACTTTATTAAAACAATCAATTATTGTATCACAAACAATATAAGATTTGGAATCTCATTTTTTTCAAAAATTGATATCATTAATATTTCAAATCTTTATTATAAAATATTTGAGAAAAACCTTTTCTCACATATATCATTTCTTAAAATTGCATCAGGAGAAGTCAATGATGTTCCTTTATTGGAAGAATATTTAAAAATATCATTAAAATTCAATATACCAATTCTTATCTCTGTTGGGGCTACTTCAGATAGTGAAATAAGTTTTTTATTAAAATTTTTTAAGAAAATAAAAAATAATATAGTACTCCTTCATTGCAGAATTAAATATCCTGCTGACTTTGACAACTTTAATCTTTGTAGGATAGAATATTTAAGAAAAAAATTTAAAGTTAAAACTGGTCTCTCAGACCACTCAATTGGAATTGAAATACCTCTTTTATCACTTAAATACAAACCAGAGTTTATTGAAAAACATTTTACAGATTCAAGAGAAATTAAACAAGCTGATAACCCAATATCATCAAATGAAGATGAATTTAGAATTATTAAAAATTTTATTTTAAAATATGATTCTATAAATGGAGATGGAAAATTCAATTTATTAGAAAATGAAAAAAATGAATTAAAATATGCAAGGAAAGGAATCTATTTAAATAAAAATAAACAATTAAATGAGAAAATAGATGATAATGATATTATAACTTTAAGACCTAATCTTTTTTTTAATGATGCTTTTAATTATAAAAGAGCAATAAATAAAAAATTAAAAAATAACAAAGATATATTATCTCCTTTAGATATAAAGAATGATATAAAATAATTTTTTTAAAATTTATTTAATATTTTATAAAAAAAAATTTTGTTGACTAACTAATTTATATTAATAAAATAATATAAGGAGAAAAAAAATAATTAGTCTTTATTTAACAATTTAAATAATAATAAATATAAATTAAGGATTTACTATGGAAAAAAAACCTAATAGAAGAAAAAAATTTTATATAGATAAAAAATTTCAAAATAGGTTTATTCTATCTTATTTTGAAATTATATCTTTTTCAGTATTATTAAGTATTACAATAACTATTTTATATACTTTTTTCACTACAGAATTTGGTGAAAACAAATATTCGGTTTTATTTCAAAAAATAGTTAAAGGTAAAGCTGAACTTATTTCACCTATTTCTTTAGTTTTACCTATTGTATTAATTTCATCAATAATAACCTTAGCTATCAGTTTTGTAAATGCTTTATTCTACTCTCACAAAATGGCAGGACCAATTTACAGATTAAAAAAGAGTTGCCAGGAATTACTTGAAGGGAAGAAAAATGTTTCTTTTAAGGTAAGAAAAGATGATGAATTTCAAGAATTATCAGAACTTCTTCAAAAAGTTTCAGAAAAATATTATCAATTAGAAGAAGAATTAGAAAAATATAGAAAAAAATAAAACTGTTAATCACAAATAAAAAAGCTATCATAAGAATTAACCTATGATAGCTTAATTAATTCAATTATCACTAAAAAATATATAAATAATATTTTAAATAATTATTTATTATTATTTAATTTTATTAATTATCTATTAACTTTTACCACCTGTTTGAATCTTTTTTATAGATTGAATTGCTATTTGTCTTATATACATAGGGAAATTCCCCTGTGAAACTTCAAGCAAAACACCATAGGCTTGAGGATCTCCTAAATCTCCTAAAGCTACTATTATTCCATATATTAAAGGCGCATTTGATGATTTATATTCATTTTTATAAATCTGCAATAAATTAATTAATACAGGGACAACAGTTTTATCTCCTATCTTACCTAAAGCCATAGCGATATAAGCTTTTACAATAGGATCATTGTCCTTTTGCAAAATTTCAATAAGTTTGGGCACAGCATCTTTCGCTTTTAACTCACCAAGAACATATGCAGCTTCTACTCTTACATCCCAAAAGTTATTTACAATAACACCATTTTCAACTTTTACATTATTTACCCCAATATCAAGTATTTTTATTAATAGATCAATAGCTTCTTTTGATTTATTTGCCGCTAACATTTGAACAACAATAAGCAGTAGATCATGATCATCACCTGCTTGAACAATAGGAACTAAAGAATCAAGAGGAACATTTTTTAAACCCAAAAATAATTCTTCCAACGTTAAATCTTCAGGTGCTACAGTAGAATATTTATCATTATTACTTCCGCTTTGTTGCTGTTGTTGGGCAAAAACTATATAGTTTAATGAAGAAATAATTAAAAAAATAATTATTATAAATTGAAAGCTTTTTTTCATTTTATCCTCCAACTGTTGTTAAATTTATTACTCTTCGTACTCTTCTTTCAACCCTATTTTCCATTTACCTTCTATTTTTATAAAGTAATAAGTTAATATTTTATCTTCATATCGGACAAATATCTTTGCTTTATTAATATTTTGTGGATGGAAAATTACTTTAAATATTCTTAATGGTTGACCATTATTTAGTTTAATTCTTGATTGGTAAACAACATTATAAAAATAAGACTTTATATCTGTAATACCATAAATTGTAAGTCCTTTCTCTTTATAAAAATTTGGATTGTTATAGGTTTCATAATATTTTGGAGATAAAACTTTAATCCATGAATCAAAATCTTTTGATAAAACAATTAATTCATAGTTTATAAAAAAATCTTCAATTTCTTGTTTTATTTTATTAACATCAATATTTGATGGAACATTTTCAAATGAAACATCACCAACTTCTACATTTGAAATTGAAACTTTTTCTTCTTTTTTCTCTTCTTTTTTTTCCTCTTTAACTACCTCTTTTTTCTGTGAGCAACTAAGAAAGTTAATAAAAATACTAAAAGTTAAAATAATAAAAATTAATATTATTAAATTCTTTTTTGTATAATTAATTACTTTCATAGATTTTTCTAATTTTTTTATTTATAAAAATAATAAAATATAAATTTTTTTTTTCAAATATTTTTATTAAATTTTTATCCACCTATTTTAAATATTAGATTTTATTATAAAATAATTATTTTTAAAAAATATATTTTATAAAATAAAAATTATCTGAATTATTGATAATAAGTAGCAAGAACAATAGAATATAGTTTAGATAAAGCACTATCAGACCTTGATGTAACAACAACTGGAATTTTCGCTCCACATATAATACCAGCTGTCTCTGCCTTTGCAAAATAAATAATAGATTTATAAAGGACATTTCCAGCATCTATATCTGGAACCACTAGAATATCTGCATCTCCATTTATAGGAGAACTAACCTTTTTAATCTTTAATGCTTCTAAAGAAATAGCTATATCTAATGCAAGTGGTCCGTCAATAATACAATTCTTTATTTCCCCTCTTTCCGCCATCTTAGTTATTATTGCAGCATCAGTTGTTGCTTTCATTTTTAATGATACTTTTTCATTTGCTCCTATTAAAGCTACTTTGGGATTCTCAATTCCTATAGAATTTGCAACTTTTACAGCATTTTTAACAATGTCAATTTTTTGTTCAAGTGTGGGATCAATATTTAATGCAGCATCAGTTATAAAGTATAATTTTTCAAAACCAGGAATTTCCATTATAGCAACATGACTTAAAGTATTACCTATATTTAATCCATATTGTTTATCTAAAACATATTTCAATATTATACCAGTATTAATTAAACCTTTAACAAGAATTGATTTTCCCTCCGCACAAACTTTTTTTATAGCTAACTCAGCAATCTTGTTTTCTTCACTTTCATCAATTAATTCATAACTTGAGATATCAAAATCAATCTGTTTTGCAATACTTATTGTCTCTTCTTTATTTCCAATAAAAACAGGAACAATATAGTTTTTTAATGTTGCTTGTTTTATAGCATCTAAAACATGCTCATCATTGGAACCAGCTATAACTGCTTTAACTTTTTTCTCTTGAGTTTTTTCTAATAAATCAGCTAACCTTTTCATCCTTAACCTCCATACTTTAATATAAAACCAATTAACTTAAAAAACTAAATATCTACTTCAAACTTAAACTTGCTTTTTTTAGAAGCTTTTTTTATTACAGAAAGTGTTAACATTAAGGTATTTAAATCATTTTCAATAGGAAACAATGGTTTTTCTTTACCTTCAACACAATTTATAAAATGAATAATTTCATCTTTCAACGCATTTTCTACATGTACAGATATTTTTTCTATAAAAGCTCCTCTATGATAAAGTATCTCTTTTTGATCTACTTCAAAGATAGTATTACTTTTTCTATATATTTCAATTTCTTGAGTATCATAGTTTAAAAAAATATAATTTGACTTTTGAGCAATATCAAGTGTTCTCTTCTTTATATAACTTGCCCTTGATGCAATTACAGAAGCAATACAATTATTTTTAAAATAGAAAATTGCATTTGCTATATCTTCAAATTCTGTATAAACACTTGTTGCAAAAGCATCAAAATCAACAATTTCTGAATTTGCAATATTTAATATTATATCAATATCATGAATCATTAGATCTAATATAACTCCAGTATCCTTTTTTTTCTCTGTAAAAAGGCCATATCTTCTAGCTTCAATTAAAATTGGTTCTTTTACATACTTTTTTCTTAATTCAACAATAGCTCCATTAAATCTCTCAACATGTCCAATTTGTATAATTAAATTCTTCTTTTTTGCTAAATTTGCTAATTCATAAGCTAAATTATAAAGGTGAGAAAATGGTTTTTCTATTAAAATGTTAACATCAAATTCTAATGCCTTTTTTGCAACTTTATAATGTTCAGTGCTCCAAACTGCACATATAATCGCATCTACCTCTTTATAAAGTTCTTCATCTGAATTAAAATATTTCACATTATATTTATTGCTTATCTCTTTCATTCTTTTTTTATTAATATCAAATATTCCTACAAACTTTATATCCCCAATTTTATCAAGATATTTTAATATATTAGTATGATATTCTCCCATATGGCCAACACCAATAACTCCAATCTTTACCATTAATAATCCCCTATAAAATTTTTTAGTTTTTCTTCTATAAAATTTTTATTCTTTAGGTACTTGTTATTAAAATAAATGACATAATTTTCTTGATAAATTATATCTAATATTTCAATATTTCTAAATTTATTTAAATCATAGTATCTTAAATCATATGAATCAACTACTGCATATTCTATCTTTTGATTATTCAAATTATTTAATAAATCTTCATAAAAAGAAAATTTCTTTATATTAATAATTTCTTCAAAAAAATAAAATGTCATTGAATAAAGCTTAACACCAAATTCTATTTTATTTTGAAGTATTTTATTAAATTTTAAATTCTTAGAATTCTTATTTTTAAGAAGTAATATTTTTTCAGAATAATAAGTTAAAGGAAAAAAATTTGTTGAAAAATAATCTTCAGATATCTTTGATTTAATAATCCCACCACAAATTAAATCATAGTTTTTTATATCTTCATCCTCTTTAATAAATTTTATTATTACTATTTTATTAGGAAATAAATTTTGAAGAATTTCTTTTTCTTTACCTAAAAAATCATCAATTAAATACTCTAAACTATTTTTATTTTCATTGCTAATACTTTTTAATTTATCAAGCTTTAAATAAATAAAAGGATACTTTTCAAAAACTAATCCTACTAATATTCTATTTTTTTTAAAAATATCATCACTTTCAATATTTCCGAACAAAAATTGTTTATCTTTAACCCTAAAATAAAAATAGCTAATAATAACAATTAAAAAAATAAAAATTAATATAAAAATTTTAATTTTTATAAAAATGAATTTTTTTTTTATCACAATTCTTAATCTATTTAATTAAATTATTTACAAATTAATTAGCACAATTAAATTTTTTTTAAATTTTTTTTTTTAATTTTACTTTTTTAAATTAATATAAATTGATTGACAAAAATAAATAATATAATATAATTATTTTAGAAAGTGGGGAATTTATAAAACAGGGAGGTAGATTTATGAAAATTAATAATAATATTTCATCAATTAATTCTAATTCAACAATTCAAAAATTAGACAATATAGACAAAAAGACTCCTATATTTGAACAATCTAGCCTAAATCAATTAAACAATTTTGAAGATCTAACTAATAATGTTATGAACAATGTTAATTCAATCAAAGGTTCTTTTCAATTGCAGGAAAATTATTCTATTATTCAACAAAAACAAAATTTATTAAATGAATTTCAAAATTCTAACTTATCATTAAATGATTTACAAAATGCTACATTCAACTCAAAGCCTTTATTTAACTTAGATGAATTATCCAGGATAAAGACAGATTTGAATTCTTTATTAAATGAATACGAAACTCAATCTCAACAAATAAGGAATAATTTGAATTCTTATATGGTGGCAAATGAAAATAGCAACGCTCTAAATGTTGAAAAGGATATAGAAAGAATTACACAATATATTCAAAATTCAACATCATATAATTTAAATTATAATGCTGCTAATGTAATTGATCTATTAAAATAGCACTTTTCTTAAATTTAAATTTTTTCAGCTTTGATTTATACTATATTAATAATTAATTTTAATTACTAATTAATTTTTAAATTAATTAACATTTATTTTAATAATATATTATTCTTTTTAAACTATATCTTTCCAGTTTAAAAAATCAAGATCTACTCTTCTAACATCGATATTTACTAGTAAAAAATCCCCGGAGCAAAAAGCTCCTGGGTTAATAAATCTAATTCCATCTTCAAAATAGTCACCTTTAATATGTGTATGTCCAAAAAATATAATATCTGGCTTTTCATCAAACGAAGCTAAAATTCTTCTTCTTATTCCAAAAGGAGACCCCCAACCATGAGTTAACCCTATTTTATAACCCATCAATCTTAATATTTTGCTTGTGGGAAATCTATTTCTTATATCATCTAAATCCATGTTTCCTGCAACAACATGTAAATTTGGGCAGGCAAGTGAAATTAAATCCAATACTCCAACATCAACTATATCACCAAGACAAAAAACCATATCAATTTTTTTTAATAAAACACTAAAATCAGGGAGCTCTTTCAATCTTGTTGGATAATGAATATCTGATAAAACTATGATTTTCATAATTAGATATAAAAAATAAATATACCATATTAAAAAAAAATCAATATCCCTTAATTTATTTAAAAGTTTTTTACAATAAATGCATCTTTAAAACCCATATTTTGAAGAATCTTTAATATCTCTTTTGCTTTATCATAATCATAGGGTCCAACTGCTACTTTAAAAACTTTTTTATTATTAATTATAGATTCCCTAACATGAACATTAAATCCATAAGATTCAAGATTTTTTTTAACATTTTTATAATTTTCCTCAACATAAAAAACTCCAACTTGAATAAAATATATTTTTTCTTTTTGTTCTACATTATTTTGATTTAAATTTTTGGATGTTTCATTTATATTTGAAGTAGTCGAATTTTTTGTTTCTTCAGCAATTGAAGGTTTTTTAATAAGATTTTCTATTTCATTTTTTGAAATTTTTTTTATTAAAGAAACTTTTACTGGAATTAAACTACCACTAATTTCACCCAATTCCACAAAAGCTCTTTTAGAAAGATATAATAAGATATCCTTTTCATTTGATAAGGGTAAATTATTATCTATAACTATTACAATTGTTTTTTTCCCATTATTAATATTTTCTACTGTAAGTAATGAGTATAAATCATAATATTTTGATGAAGCAACAAGTTCTTCAGGATTATAAAGATATCCTGAAGAGAATTTTTTACCTATATAACTAGAATCGTATAATTTGGATAAGCCATTTACTTCATTCGTTTGTGAAAATAATATATGTAGTAAAATAAATAATAATAAAAATAATAAAACACAATATTTAGCAAATTGATTATTAATTAAAATTTTGTTTTTTCTCATCTTTTTTATTTTTTATTTTTTTATTCTAAAAAATAAGAAATTTAATTAATATTTAATCTTTAATTTTTTATCGAACTTTTTATAAGAAGCTAAATATATAAATCTATTTTAATTTTTAAATCAAACCATATTTATAATTTTGCTAACATTTTTAAATTTCAAAAAAATTTATTTTATTTTAAAAATAAAAAAACATAAAAATAAAATAACTAATTAAAAATGAAATATAAAATTATTTCAAAAATTTAAATTTATATATAAATTTTTTATTAACAATTTATTCACAACAATTTTATAATAAATTTTTACATAAATTTTATAGTAATTTTTATTATAAAACAGTGTGAAACTATTGAATTCTAAGGTTATTTGGACACTTAAGATTATTTGAACATTGAAATTTAGAAAATATAGAATGAATATAATTTGTTCACAAATTATTCACAAATAATTTTTTTCAAATTTTTAAATCTTTCACTATAGTTTAATATTAAATTTTGTGATTCTATTAATTTTGTACTTATTTCATTTAAATTTAAATTCCTTAATTCATAAATAAAATTTATCAACTCCTTTTCATTCTCAACTTTGATTAATGTTTTATCTTTAAATATCTCAAAAACAGATTCAAAATTATAATATGAAGGGCCTATAATGCAATAATTAAAATAAGCAATAGGTTCAATAAAATTTTGTCCCCCTTTATTATTAAAACTACCTCCAATTATAGCTAAATAAGTAAATTTGTAAAACTCTCTTAAATATCCAATTTTATCAATAATAAGAATATTATTGTTCTCTAAATTTCTCAAAATGTGAATTAATTCATTTTCATTAATATTATTACATTTATTAAAAGTGTAACTTGATAAATAAATTAAATTTTTTTCTTCAAATAAAATATTTAATTTTCCAAGTTCATTAAAAAATCTAGGTGCTATTATAAATAAAAAATCACTTTTATATAAATTATATATATCCTTTATAATATTAAACTCATCATTATGAAAAGAGCTAAAAATAATTATAGGTTTCATAAATTTTGAAATTTTTTCTTTTTTTTCATCTAAACTAAATTTTAAATTATTAAAAAATAATTTTAAATTTCCTGTAATTTCTAATTTTTCTTTTTTAGTTCCAAGATTTAAAAACCTTTCAAAATCTTTTTCAGACTGTACAAATATTTTATCAGAAATATTAAAAAGTAATGAATACAAAAATTTAATTAATCTTTGTTGTTTATAACTTCTATTATATATAATACCATTAAAAATATATACTTTAATTTTTAATAAGTATGCGGAAATTAGTAGAGTAGGCCACACCTCTTGCTCAATTAAAACCAACTTTTTTATTTTTAATTTTTTTAAAAAAACTAATATAAATATAAAAAAATCAAAAGGCAATGGATATACAATACATTTTTTATTTTTTAAATAATCATAGCCTGCTTTATTAAAAACTGAATAAATAAAACCTTCTCCAAAAAATGAAAAACCTAAATTTGCTTCACCAGCAGATGAACAATGAATCAATATATTATTTAAATGTTTTTCACTTTTTTTTCTTTTAGAATTTTTTTCCTTTATTAAATTTAGAAAACCAAATCTTTGGAATATATTAAATCTTAAATTATTATTAAATAAATAAATCATTAAAATAAAAGGAAATAGTATTAAATAAATTAAGTTATAAATGGTATAAATAATAATATTAAAAACTAAGTTCATAGCATACTTATCGGATCCATATCAAGTTCAATAAAAACATCATCTTGATTTTTAAACATTTCATTTATTAAATTTCCAAAATTTTTTAAAATATCAACATTATTAGATTTAATAAATAAATGATATCTAAAATTTCTTTCGATCTTTTCAATAGGTGCTGGAGCTGGGCCAATTATATCTATGTAACTATTAATTTTAACTTTTTCTAATGAAAAATTATTTTTATTTAGAACATATTTATTATTTTCTTTAATTTGTAAGATAAATAGAGCAATTTTATCTATAAATTTCTTAGCTTTTTCTTTTATTGGAGAGCGAACTATTATTCTAAGAATTCTAGAAAAAGGAGGATATCTTAATGAATATCTTATTTTTATTTCTTGACAAAAAAATTCAAAAAAATTATGTTTTTTTACAAAATATATTGCATAATGCTCTGGTCTTAATGTTTGTATTATTACTTTACCAACTTTCGCCCCTCTTCCAGCTCTTCCTGAAACTTGAATTAATAATTGAAAAGTTTTCTCATTAGCCCTAAAATCAGGAAAATTCAAAAAAACATCTGCATTAATTATTCCAACTAATCCAACATTTGGAAAATGATGACCTTTAGAAATCATTTGAGTACCAATTAATATATCAATTTCTTTATTAGAAAACTTTTCTATTATTTTCTTAAAAGTTGTTCTACCTTTTATTGAATCTCTGTCAAATCTTTCTATCCTATAATTTGAAAATATATTTCTAATTATTTCTTCAACTTTTTCAGTTCCTATTCCTGAATAAGAAATATTTGGAGATTGACAATAGGGACAGTTTGTCACATTTTGCTTTTCAAAATTACAATAATGGCATAGCAATTTATTTTTATTTTTATGATATTTTAATGGAATTGAACAATTATCACACATTAACGTTTTACCACATTCTTTGCAAAAAATAATTGATGAAAAACCCCTTCTATTAATAAAAAGGATAATTTGCTCATTATTTTCAAGAGTATTTTTTATATTTTTAATAAGCTTTTCAGTTAAATAAAAATCTCCTATCTTATTTTCCTTTTTTAAATCTATAATTTCTACTTCAGGAAGAGGGGTATTATTATATCTTTTTTTAAGAGTTAAAAGTTTTAAATTATTTTTTTTTGCCTCATAATATGCTTCAAGAGAAGGAGTAGCTGAACCAAATATTAAAACACAATTATATTTTTTACTTATAAAATAGGCTAAATTTTTTGCATTATATCTAGGTTTTGAATTAGATTTATAAGAATCATCATGTTCCTCATCAATTATGATAGCCTTTAATTTAGAAAAAGGGGAAAATAAAACTGATCTTGGACCAATAATGACTTTAGCTTCATTATTTTTTATTTTTTCATAAAAGTAAAGTTTTTCACCAGGTTTCAATTTTGAATGAATTACTGCAACTATATTCCCAAGTCTTTTATAAAAAAAACTAATCATTTGGGGAGTAAGAGAAATTTCAGGGATTAATAAAACAGTTTGAAAATCTTTTTTTGCAAGATAATCTATTAGCTTAAAATAAACTTCCGTTTTTCCACTTCCTGTTACTCCATGAAGTAAATAAAAATCAAATTTATTTTTTTCAAAAGATTTTATTATTTCTCTATAAACATCCTCTTGTTCATCAGTTAATTTTATTTTTAATTGTTCAAATTCATTAATCTCATTTTTTTTATTACTAAAATTCTCTAAAATTAATGAATCTAGATTCACATTAATTTTTTTAATTGCTTTTGGAATAAATAAAAATAGTGCTTCTTCAATACTACAAAAATAACTCTCTTTAATCCATTTCGCAATTTCTAATTGATTATAACTTATTATACTATCCTTATCTAATATTTTTTTAATTTTTTTAATTTTAGTTAATATTTTTTCTTCAGGTATAATATTTTCTTCTACAATAATTCCTAAAGTTTTCTTATTATTAAAATCAACTATAACTCTCTTAAACAAAAGAGAAGAGTTATCACTCGACAAAGATTTTTCTACTAAATAGCATAATTTTTTATCAATAGGATAATTTACATAAACATTTACATATATAGGAATATCCATCTTATTAAATTTATTATTTATTTTATTTATTACTTATTATTTATTATTTATTTTTTATTTTCCATATAATTAATTAATTTTGTTTATTTAAAATATTTTTTCTTTAATTTTATTTTATAATTTTTAATTTTTTTTAAATATAAAATTT